>QMLM01000001.1 GCA_003646745.1 Deltaproteobacteria bacterium
GGCCTACCTTTTAATATGTGTTCCTCAATGATCTCAGGGACATCTTCAGGGGAAACCTGCATGTATATGATTCCCTCGGGGTAGATCACCACGATAGGTCCTTGGGCACAAAACCCGTTACAACCTGTCTCTACTATTTGGACCTCTTCCTTCAGGCCTCTCTTCTCTACCTCAAAGGCAAAGGCCTTCCTCACCTCTGCGCTTCCGGTAGAAAGACACCCTGTCCCGCCACATACCAAGATATGAGAGCGAAATATCTTCATGGAATCCCTTCCTCCCTCTATCTATTTTCTATTCCAGCCCCTTGGCAAGGGCGAACTGCCTTTGGATCTCGCCTCCTAAGACATGCCTTTTAAAGACCTGCCTCATCTTATTCTCATCCATATAGCAATAGGTAATGGGCTCCTCCCCTAATACTTCTACGGTAACCAAAGGTTCCTTACTACAGATCCCTATGCAGCCTGATGTGGTCACCATTACATCCTGAACCCCCTCTTCCTCCATGGCACTTACCAAGGCGTTAAGGACCTTCCTGGCCCCTGAGGCAATTCCACAGGTCCCCATGTGAACGGTAACCTTCACCCTTTTTCCCCCCTCTCGCAGGGAAGTGGCCTTCTTCACCTCCTCTTTTATCCTCTTTAAATCCTCGACTTTTATCTTGGGCATCTCTTCCTCCTTTTTAAAAGACCTCAATATAATTTCAAGAACAACTTAGTCATATTTGGCCAATATCTCGTATATCTTTTGCACCTTTACCTGTTTATAGGTATCCTCATCTACCACTACCACAGGGGCTAGGCCGCAAGCCCCCAGACAGCGAACAGTATCTAAAGAGAATCTCCTATCTGAGGTAGTCTCCCCGGGCCCGATGCCCAAATCATGTTCCAAGCGATCGAGATTCTTCCTGCCCCCTCGTACGTAACAGGCGGTCCCAAGGCAAACTCGGATGGTGTGCCTCCCTCTCGGAACCATGGTGAAAAACGAATAAAAGGTCACCACGCCAAATACCTGACTTTGGGGAAGGTTGAGCCCCTCGGCAATTCGCCTTTGAATCTCGTTAGGGAGATATCCTAGTACCCCCTGAACCTCTTCCAACACAGGGATGAGGGAGCCAGGTTTCCCCTTGTACCTCTCTATGATGGCATCTACTTGCTGGAGTTGTTCCTCAGAAAATTCCTTTAAAAGTTCATTTGAGCTCCTTTCCTGCCTAAAATTCATAGCTTCCCTCCTCTGATCAATGTATCTAAACCTATTCCTCCCCGGCAAGCAAACCCAAGTCTAATTTACATCCCAATTTCGTTAATCCATTTGTTATTTCATCTCTAATAAATCGAACCACCTTTGGATGATCGATGGGGATATCCCCCAATTCTGTCTTGAGTTCCACGGTATCAAAGACAAAAGAATCATCGCTCCTGATATGGACATATTTAAAATCCATGTCTGGGTTGCCCACGATGAGGGTCGTTAATGTGCTGGCAATATCTCCCAGAGGTTTACGGTCGATATGGTTGTAACGGAAAGTGGCCCTCACCAATGTCCCTTCCCCCTCCCTGGAATGAACCTGGAGATCTCCTTCACACTGTTGGGCTGCTTGTTCCAACAAAGATAACCCTAACCCTATCTTACGAGTAGAGCGGGTGGTGAAAAAGGGATCGACCACCTTCTCCAATAAATGGGCGGGGATCCCCTCCCCATCATCCTCGATTTCTAAAATCATCCTATTCCCTTCCGGATCTTCTTCAATCCGTATCTCCACCCTAGATGCCTTTGCAGCTATGGAGTTCTCCACAATGTCCAATATATGCAAGGATAAATCCTGCATAAAAATTACAGTAGCTCTATTATTCGGCGTCCCCCTTCCCCTTGAAGAGCCCTTTGAATCTCCTCCAAGCTAGGAGCCTCTAAAGAGAAGAGGGTTTTCTTCGTCCCTATATCTCGTAAAAAATGGGCGTCAGAGGACGTAATCACCTCATATCCCCCTAACTCATCCTCCCTTTTCGAAGCCGAAGATACTTCCACAGCATCTATCGGTAGACCTCGAGGGATGTACCCCAATTGGCTGATTATGCTGAAGGCCTCTTTGTCCACATGGGAAGGAATACAAATCCCCCCCAGATCTCTCACCCCATATATAACCTCCTCTAAGGAGAGATCGATGGAGTTTATCAATAATTTTTCCTCAAAACAAAGGACATACCCCTCTTCATCTACAAGGGGCTGATGGCCGAATACATCTGGGTCGTTACATACATCAGGAAGATGATCGTAGACAAACGCGTCCCACTCTTCAAGGGACTCTAAACTTCTAAAGAGGGAGAGAAGGTGCACCTCCTCCCTGCTCTGAACTTCCATCCCTGGAATAACGGCGAGGGGGAAGTCAGATGCCGCCTTCATCACCGCACCTACGTTTTTGCCCGAATTGTGGTCTGTAATGGCGATGATATCCAGCTTTGCCTCAACTGCCTTGCGCACGATTTTGGCCGGCGTCATCTCCAAGTCCGCACAGGGCGAAAGACAAGTATGTATATGGAGATCAGAGGAATATACGCTCAACATCAACCTTGGCCATATATACCCAAGCGGTATAGTCTGCCTACGACCTCAAAGGTCGGCAAAGAGCTACACAAAATAGGGACACCTTCCTCCTCGGCCCGCTGCAGGGTATCGGCATCGGGCTGCCTGCCATTGGCTAAGATTATTCCCGCTAGGTCCCGCAGGGTAGCAATCGCCACGATGTTAGGATGACCCTGAATAGTCACCCAGATGTCCCCCTCCCTGCTGTTGGCCATGACGTCGCTAAGCAGATCGCTGGCATATCCTCCTCTCACCTCCCTATCTAACCCTCCTTGGGCCGCCTTTACGGTCAACTTGAGCTCTTCGACAATCCTTGTAAGTTTCATCTCCCCCTCTTGGGTAGGGAATGGGGCTTTTTCTGCGCCCACTCCATAACCTCTTCCGCCAGATCTTTGACCCTCTCCCTCCACTTAAAGATACAATCGGTTATCTCCGCTCTGCCCTGCACAACATCATCAGCCAAGGCGCGACAATTGGGAGCACCACATGCCCCGCAGTCCAAACCGGGCAAAGAGGAGTGAATTTCATCTCGCAGCTTCATCTTCTCCACGGCCTTGACAGGATCTGGGTCCAGGCGGCTGGCAAAGGGCTTGGGCTTCAATCCTTTCTCAAAGAAGTAATCCCCTTGCTTAAAACGTTTTACCACCTCTTCCCGTTCTATCATCGATTTTCTCTCATCCTCCATCATCAACTTCCTTATCCGCCCCCTGGCCACGTAGCGATCAACCACTGTCAGGGCCCCTCCTACACAGCCCTCAGGGCAAGCCCTTGCCTCGATGAACTCGATGTTGCGCAGCTTGCCATTTTCTATCTCATCCAAAACATTTATCACGTTCTTGATCCCATCCACCACGATATTCTCCATATCACTGCGCAGGCACCTTTGTCGCTCCAACTCCCTTATCTCCCCTCCCTTTACCGCCCATCCTATCCCTGTCCCGGTTGCTTTCTGGAGGTTTTCCTCTTCCCTTACCTCCCTCATAGCCGCCAACAATTGTCCATAGATATCGGAGATGGATATGGCTCCATTTATGTAAGATTTCTCCTTCGTCTCCGTCTTTGCTACCGCCACCATCTTGGCCGGGCAGGGTACCAGATAGAAGATCCCTATCTCCTCCTCCTTTAAGCTGAGCTGCTGCGCCTTCACCTTTCTAAGTTCCTTCGCCACGATTTCAGCAGGTAACTCAATGGGGTTGATTTGATCCACAAAATTGGGAAATCTGATCTGGATCAGCCTGATGATGGCTGGACATAATGAGGAGATAACGGGGTAAGGACCCCTGTAACCCTTGAGATACTCTTGCGTAGCAATACTCGCTATCTCCGCCCCCACTGCTTCCTCGTAAACATCGTCAAAACCGAGGACCTTGAGGGCACACAACACCTTGTTAGCCACCCCTTCTCCAGGAAATTGGGCATATAATGAAGAAGATGGAATGACTACGGTATATTTGTAATTTTTAAGGTCTTCAAGCCCGTGGGTTTTGGCTGTGATGGCATTTTCAGGACAGTCACGAAAGCACTTACCACAAATGATGCACCTATTGGTGAGGATCCTGGCTTTGCCTTCGTAGATCCTAATGGCCTCAGTACGGCAGGACATTATGCAGTTTACACAGCCCTGGCATCTATCCTCATCAATGGTGATGATACCATAAGACCTCTTCATCCAAACTCCCTTATCGATGAAGGTTTAATTAACATATCCACCACAGTCCCCTCCCCAACAGTGGAGGCGATATTTAATTTATCTACGTTCTTCTTTATGTTAGGCAACCCCATTCCCGCCCCAAAGCCCATCTCCCTGATCTCTGGGGAGGCGGTTGAATACCCTTCTTGCATCGCCAGCTCTATATCCTGTATCCCTGGTCCCTTGTCCTTAACGACAATCCTCAACTCCTCGGGGCTAATGGTTAAGTGCAAAACCCCCCTCTCCGCATGACATACCACGTTCATCTCTGCCTCATAAGAAGCAATGGCTACCCTTCTGACGAAATCGGGATCAAAACCTAATTCTTTCAAAATCTCCTTGACCTTGCTCGATACCTTCCCCGCATTCCTGAAGTCCTTTCCATTTATCTCATAGTCCCACTCCAGCACCTTTTCTTCCATCTATGCATACTCACCAGATGGTTCCTAAGCTACCGGGCAACCCTCTCATCCCCAACCTAACACATGCCTCATACATTAACAGTTTTGTGGCCAACAGGGGTATATCTTTGCTCTTGGCCAGGCCTATGGTCTCTTGATCAGGCCTCTTTCCCCTAACAAAGGCGATGGCCTTGAGCTCTGCCAGCTCCGCTGTCCAGATCACCTGTGAGTTTACCAATCCCGTTATCAACAGTTCCCCCCCTTGGCTGCGGTTCAAGACATCACTCATCAGATCAGCAGCCCGGGCCATCTCGATCTCCATCTGGAGGTCGACGGGCTCCCAGAGAAGTTCTGCCTCCAGTATCCCTTGGATCTCCCAAAGTTGCATGAAATTAGACTACTCCAACTATTTTGACTCTGTCAACAAGGATGATATGAAGCATGCCGGGGAGAGGATTGTCCTAGAACAGATGCAGATCTTCTAAACACTCTTACAGTAAGAACTGAACAGAACGTTGGGCCAAGGCCAAAAAGGTGGAGGGTAATATCCCAATTTGCAACACACCCCATACAGATATAATTACAGCCAAGACAGCAGATGGTGAAAAGGCACCCACCGCCAGCTCCCTCTCCGGCTCCCGGAAATACATGTAGATCAGCACCCTGAGGTAGTAATAGGCGGCCACTGCACTATTCAAGACCCCTATGACGGCAAGCCAGTAGTACCTGGCCTTCACTGCCGCGCTGAACACATAGAACTTGGCCATAAAACCGGCCATGGGGGGCACCCCTGCCAACGAAAGCATAAAGATGGACATGGAGGCCGCCAGTAGGGGGTGCTTAAATCCGACTCCTGCATAATCCGCTAGCTGGGTATTCTCTTCCCCCTTTTTCCCCAAAAGGATTACCACTGTAAAGGCCCCTATGTTCATAAAGACATAGGCCAACAGATAAAACAGAATACTTGATTTGCCCAGCTCGTTTCCGGCCACAAAGGCCACCATGATATAACCGGCATGGGCAATACTGGAATAGGCCAGCATCCTCTTTATGTTTGTTTGGGAAAGGGCAATGATGTTGCCCACCGTCATGGTGGCAACAGCTAGTATCCACATAATCTGCGTCCAATAGGCCTGAAGATTGGGTAAGGCATAGAAAAAGACCCTTACAAAGGCGGCAAATCCTGCAGCCTTGACCCCTGTGGCCATAAAGGCGGTAATGGAGGTTGGTGCCCCCTCATATACGTCGGGGGTCCACATATGAAAGGGCACCAGGGCTATCTTAAAACCAAACCCAATGATAAGCAGCGCAAGCCCGATGATCACTATGGGGAGGCTGCTAATCCAAGCCTGCCTTGTGAGGACCTCGCCGATCCCAGCCAGGTCAAGGGTTCCTGTGGAGGCATAGGTAAGAGCGATACCGTAGAGGAGAAATGCCGAGGCAAAGGCCCCCAGCAAAAAATATTTAAAAGCTGCCTCCACCGATCTGGTGTCATCGCGCATGATGCCGGCCAACACATAGATGGAGATAGACATCACCTCCAACCCCAAGAAGATGATCAGAAGATTAACCCCCGAGGCCATCAACATCATCCCCACGGTGGCAAATAACACAAGAACGTAATACTCCCCTAGATCTATCCCTTCCCTCTTGGTGTATCCCAGGGAGGCCAAAATGGTCAAAAAGGCAACGATCAAAAACATGACCTTGAAGAAGAGACAGAATGGATCCATCGTCACCATGCCGTTGAATGCCTTAATTTCCTTGCCAATTCCTAAAAACAGTGAGAAAAAGGCTATCACTACACCCACCAGGGCGGTATAACCGAGTGGGCCTCTGCTTTGTCTGCGAACAAACACACTTAGGATCAAGACAAATAGGGCGAAGATGGTCAATACTAACTCAGGGGCGATAACCTTCAGATCTGCCGCTGAAAACTGGATTTTGAAGATCTCCATCTCCTTCTTACTCCTTTATCAACAATTTAACCTTCGACCCCTTCACTCCTTTGACCAAAAATCCGCCTCCCTCCGGGGCCGTCACCGCAGCCTCATACCTAGCTTTGACGTCATAGAGGAAGTGTTGTACCGAGAGGTCCATCTTCTTAAAGAAGAACTTCGGGAAGATTCCCATCCAGAAGATCATGATGATGATGGGTACCAAGGTCACAATCTCCCGGAAGTTGAGATCCTTGAGTCCTCGATTTTCCGGGTGTTTGATATCCCCAAACATCACCCGTTGAAACATCCAAAGCATATAGGCCGCCGCCAAAATCACCCCTGTGGCCCCGAAGACCCCGTATACCGGGTTGGCCTTAAAGGTCCCCAAAAGGATCAGAAATTCCCCCACAAAGCCGTTGGTCCCAGGCAGGGCGATGGAGGACAGCGCCACGATCATGAAGAAAGTAGCAAATATCGGCATCACCCGCGAGAGCCCGCCGAAATCGGCGATCAGCCTGGTATGTCTCCTCTCATAGATCATCCCCACGATCAAAAACAGTGCCCCCGTGCTCACCCCATGGTTGAGCATCTGATAGATGCTCCCCTGTACCCCTTGCACGTTAAAGGCGAACATCCCCAGCATGACAAAGCCGAGGTGACTTACACTGGAAAAGGCCACCAATTTCTTAAGGTCATCTTGCATCATGGAGACCAGGGCTCCGTAGATGATCCCGATAAGTGCCAAGACCGATATCACAGGGATGGCCTTGAAGGCAGCGGCGGGGAATAAGGGAATAGCAAAACGTATGAAACCGTAAGTCCCCAGCTTCAGCAGAATTCCAGCCAGGATTACGGAGCCGGCGGTGGGGGCTTCCACATGGGCATCGGGCAACCATGTGTGGAAGGGGAACATAGGTACCTTGATGGCAAAGGCTAGGGCAAAGGCAGCAAACATTATGTATTGCGTCTTTATGGGGAGGCTCACCTGATAGAGCTTAAGAAGGTCAAAAGTATAAACACCGGTGGCCTTCCCGTGGAGGAAGTAAAGGGCGATGATGGCCACCAACATCAACACACTCCCCGCCATAGTATAAAGGAAGAACTTTATGGCGGCATAAATCCTCCTCGGTCCTCCCCAGACCCCGATGATGAGGTACATGGGGATCAACATGACCTCCCAGAATATATAGAAGAGAATGAGATCCAGGGCGACAAAGGCCCCGATCATACCGGTCTCCAGAAAGAGGAAGGATATCATGTATTCCTTTACACTCTTCTCGACCGCCCTCCAGGAGCTAAGGATACACAGCACGGTTAGGAAAGTGGTCAATAGAATCAACAGTAGGCTTATCCCATCAACCCCCATGTAATAGGTGACCCCCCATTCCTTAATCCATGGGACTTTTTCCACAAACTGCATCCCGGCCTTACCCTCATCAAAATAAATAAAGAGGGGAAGAGAGATGACAAACTCGACCAGCGAGATGATGAGGGTCACCCACTTGAGGAGTTCTTCCCTCTCCCTGGGGACAAACAATAGCAGTATCGCCCCTGCAAGGGGCAGGAAGGTAATTGTTGTCAAAATGGGAAAACCCAATTGGTTCATGGAAGACCTCTCACTTTATCAAGAATATGATGACCACCACTGCGCCCAACAGTATCCCTAGTGCATAACCCTGCACGTAGCCAGTCTGGATCTTGCGCAGGACCCTCCCCCACCAGAGCATGAGTCCCGCTACCAAATTTACACTTCGATCCACCACCCCATCGTCGAACTCCCGCCAGAAGAAGGTTCCTATCTTCTTGGCGCTGCTGACGAAACATGCCTCATATATCTCATCGACATAATATTTATTGAAGACGATAGTATAAAGGGTCCTAAATCTTTGGGCCAGCCTCTTCGGGACATCAGGCTTCAGAATGTAGAGGTATAGAGCAATGCTGATCCCGATCAGGGCGATGACCACAGAGACCACCATCAGGATGATCTCCCAGTTAACACTTCCTATCTCCTCCACTGCACCGGCGGCATAGGCAGACTTAATTAGGGATAAGGAGGCATGCCCAGCTCCCTCTGGAAGCCCTCCCAATACAGGAGCGAGAAACTCATGAAAGTAATTCCTCCCTCCTAGGACATGGGGTATACCCACATAGCCGCCGATCACCGAAAGGACAGCCAAGATGATCAGCGGTACGGTCATAATAGGTGGGGACTCATGGATGTGTTTTTTTACCTCTTCCGAGGCCCGACATTGGCCCAAAAAGGTAACGAAGGTGAGCCGAAACATATAGAAGGCGGTCATCCCTGCCGCAACAGCCCCCACCAACCAGAGAAAGAGATGGCCATGAGGGCTGCTGAAGGCCTGCCAGAGAATCTCATCCTTGCTGAAAAACCCCGAAAACCCGGGGATCCCCGCAATGGCCAAAGTGGCCATCAAGAAGGTCCAAAAGGTAATGGGGGTCTTCTTCCACAATCCCCCCATCTTTCTCATATCCAATTCCCCGCTGAGGGCGTGCATCACACTGCCCGCCCCCAAAAACAGAAGGCCCTTGAAGAAGGCATGGGTCATGAGGTGAAAAATCCCCGCGCTGAAGGCCCCTACCCCCACGGCAAGAAACATATACCCCAGCTGACTAATGGTAGAATATGCAAGAACCCGCTTTATGTCGAATTGCAAAATGCCCATAGAGGCGGCATAGATGGCCGTGGCAGCGCCGAAAATGGCTACCACCGCCATAGAGACCGGAGCCATGCTGTAAATGACGTGACAGCGAGCGATCATATACACTCCCGAGGTGACCATGGTGGCAGCATGGATTAAGGAGCTAACGGGGGTGGGACCCTCCATGGCATCGGGTAGCCATACATAGAGAGGGATCTGGGCGGACTTGCCGGTGGCCCCTACGAAGAGCAACAAGGTGATCATGGTCACAGTCACTGGATCGAGGAGATGGGCCTTGGCGAATACCTCGTTGAACTCCAAGGTGCCAAGGTGGGCAAAGATCAAAAACATCCCCAGCAAGAAGCCGAAGTCCCCTACCCTGTTGACTACAAAGGCCTTCTTGCCCGCATTGGCGGGGGCATCCCTCTCAAACCAAAAGCCGATCAACAAATAAGAACAAAGCCCTACCCCCTCCCAACCGACAAACATCAACAGGAAGTTGTTGGCCAAAACAAGGGTGAGCATCATGAAGACAAAGAGGTTGAGATAGGCAAAATACCTGGTAAATCCTGGATCATCGTGCATATAGCCCACAGAGTAGATATGGATGAAAAAGCTCACCCCGCTGACCACCATGGCCATAACGATTGATAGAGGATCGATCTTGTAGCCAATTACCGTTTTGAGCCCTCCGGAGACTATCCAATCGAACAGGACTTTATCGGGTACGGCGGCTCGGGCATCAGGGGGGAGTTTCAGCAGGCTGAAAAAGACCAAGATGGAGAAGAAGAAAGAAAGCCCCAGTACTGAACACGCCACCCAACTGACCACCCTCTTGTCGAGGTTATACCACCTCCCAATCAGACCGTTGAAGAGAAATCCCACGGCAGGCAATAGAGGTATCAACCAAACATATTCGATCATAGGGCGCTCCTTGCTGCCTTCACCATTTTAATAGATTTATCTCATCCACCTTTATAGTCCCCCGCCCCCGGTAAAGGAGGACGAAGATGGCTAAGCCCACCGCCGCCTCAGCCGCCGCCACTGTCATCACAAAAAAGACCATCAAGACCCCATCTAGGGAATCTAAATAGTGGGAGGCGGTGATCAGACTGAGGTTGACGGCACTGAGCATCATCTCAATACACATAAAGATGACGATGGCATCTCTTCTGATCAGAACTCCTACCGCCCCAATAGCAAAGATTAGGGCACTCACAATCAGGTAACAGACTGGTGGCACATTAGGAAGCATCTTACCTACCTCTCCTTTTTGCTTAGGATCACTGCTCCAATGATCCCCACCAACAACAGGATGGAGGCCACCTCAAAGGGGAAGAGGAAGCGGGTAAATAACAGACTCGCCACCGCCTTGATATCGCCCATCTGGGCAATCTTTTCCGGTGTGAACTCCCCCTTTACCCCCGGCAATACCCTCAGGGCAATCCCATAGACAAGCTCAGCAAAAAGAATTAAGGCCACTACTAGCCCTATTACCTTAGCAGGGGAAAGACGGACCTTATAAGTCCTCCTCTCCTCCTCCACACTCAACAACATGATGACGAAGATGACCAACATCATGATGGCCCCAGCATAAATCATCACCTGGATGATGGCGATGAACTGGGAGTTAAGAAGCAAATAGAGGACAGCAATACAAAGAAAATTAAGCACCAAAAACAAAGCCGAGTGGATCGGATTGCGGCGAGTAATTACCATCACCGCAGCAAATATAGCAGTAAGAGCGGTCAAAATAAAGACGATCCAATGAAAGAGGCTCCCCATGATTATCTACCCCTCCTTCGGTGCGTTGGCCAAAAGCCTCTCTTTGTCTAAGACGAAGTCTTCTCGACGGTAATCCACAAACTCATAGTTTTTGCCCAATTTGATGGCATTTACCGGACAGGCCTCGGCGCAGAACCCGCAGAAAATACACCTCGTGACATTTATCTCATAGGTCTCGGGGTACCTTTCCCCTGACTCCAACTCTACGGCTACCAGATGGATGCAATTAGAGGGACACACTGCCACACAGAGTCCACATGCCACACAACGGGTATCACCTTTTTCATTTCGCTCGAAAAAATGTACTCCCCTCCACCTAGGGGCCACCTCCCGCTTCTGCTCAGGATACTGGATGGTCACCGGGCGGGAGAAGAACCTCTTTAGGGTAAGCCTCAATCCTCTCAACAGTGGGACGATCATCGTATTACACTCCCTTTAAAGGACCATGATCAAGCCGGTAAAAAATATATTGGCCAAGGTTAAAGGCAAAAGGACCTTCCAACCGAGCTTCATGATCTGGTCATACCTCAACCTAGGGAAAGTCCCCCTTTCCCAGATACAGAAGTATACAAGTACACCGGTCTTTATCACGAACCAGATCCAGGAAAGTGAAGGGGGTAAGAAAGGACCATGCCATCCCCCAAGAAATAGCGTAGTGGCAATAGCACATACCGCCACCAAATGGGCGTATTCCGCCATGAAGAAGAGGGAGAACTTCATGCTGCTGTACTCGATGTTAAAACCACAGGCCAGCTCTGCCTCCGCCTCAGGCATATCAAAGGGAGTCCGGTTGATCTCAGCAATGGCGCAGACCAGATAAAAGATAAAGGCGAAGGGTTGATAGAGGACATTCCAATGCCCTCCAGCCTGCCTTTGAACGATCTCCCCTAAATTGAGGGTCCCCGAGATCATCAACACCCCGATCACCGAAAGGCCCAAGGCCAACTCATAACTTATCATCTGGGCTGCCGCTCTCAGGGCCCCGATCACCCCATATTTGTTATAACCCGACCAGCCACCAAGCACAACGCCATACTCCCCTAAGGAAGCAATACCGAAGACATAAAGTAGACCGATATCTAGGTCGGCTATGGTAAGGGAGACAGTCCTGCCAAAGATCTCAATCTTATCCCCAAAGGGGATCACGGCAAAGAGGCACAGCGCCGCCACAATACTGATCATGGGGGCGATGATAAAAATGGTTTTATCCGCCTTAGCCGGAACCACTTCTTCTTTAAAGAAGGCCTTGATCCCATCGGCGATGGGCTGAAGGAGACCAAAAGGCCCCACCCTATTGGGCCCATATCTTACCTGGATATGACCCAACACCTTTCTCTCCACAAGGGTAAGATAGGCCACCGTACCCATTAGGACGGCAAAGACCACCACCACCTTCACCACGGCCTCAATCAGAAAATAGACTAGCTCCATCCTCTACCCCTCAAACCTTCTCTAACCTGGCGGGAATCCTCCCGTAAGCTGGTACTAAAGAAACAGCATCCAATTGCGGACCCACTAGTTGGGAGGCATCCACTTCATAAAAGGGGAGATAAAGGGAAAGAACACCCTTCCTCATCCCCTCGGATCTCCTTATCTCTACCTGCACCTCACCCCAGGGGGTGGTAACCTTCACCTTGTCTCCATCCCCAATACCCATCTCCTCGGCCTGCTCGGCGCTCATCTCTAAATAAGGATAGGAGAAGACCTTTGCCAACCCCTGAGCCCTCCTCTGGGGGCCAGAGCCTGTGAGGTGATTATAAAATATGCCCTCTACGGAAAGTAAAAAGGGATAGCCCTCCTCTTGCCCCTCCTGGGTGGGTCCTACAGGGCTAAAGACCGCCTTTTCCAAAAGATTATCCCTACCCCCACCCCGCAATTGGGTATCTGAGGCCTCAAATTCCAGCCCTCCATAGAGGGGATTGACACCTCTGATCTCCTCAAAGGTCCCTGCTGGAGACTCAGCCTTCATCTCCTTGCCCATGAAGGCCGCCAGATCCGATAAAACCTCACCTTCCCACCTCAGACCATCTGGGGGCTCCAAGGCCTTGCGCAACCTCTGAACCCTTCCCTCACAATTGGTATATGTACCGTCCAACTCAGCAAAGGATAGGGCCGGTAGGACCACATGGGCCTGCTCGGCCGTCTCTGAAAAGAACATATCCTGAACTACCAACAGCTCCAGGGCCTTTAGCCCCTCTTCTACGAGAGACCTGGGAAGGGTAATCAGGGGGTTTTCCCCCAAGATAAACAAGGCCTTTAATTCCCCCTTGGAAGCTGCCTGAAACATCTCCACTGCCGAAAGCCCCCTTCCATTTCCTGGACGATACCCCGAAAGGAGCAGGGGAGTTGCCCCCATCTCCACGGCACCTACCATATTGGCCTGAGGTCCGACAAAGTGAAAACCCCCTCCACCGGTAAGGGCCCCGGCAAGAAGCGCCAAGTTGACCAACCCCTTCACCTGATCTACCCCGTATGGCTGCTGCCCGAAAGGAGGAGAACAGATAAAGGCGGGCCTTTTCGCCTTGGCAAGGTGCTGTGCCGCCTCTGTAAGCAGCTCCTGAGAGACGCCAATTAGCTCCTCTACATGCTCAGGCGTAAACTTCTTGGCGGCCTCCTTGAGGGCATCCAAGCCTTCTACTGCCTCCACCCCCACTGCCCAGGCCTCTGGACCTTTCTCCAATAGGAGGTGGATCAATCCATTTGCCCAGACCAACTCGTCCCCGGGTCGTAGGCAGAACCAACAATCTGCCTCTTCGGCCAATCTGACCCGTCTGGGGTGAACCAGTATGAGGTGCGCCCCTTTTCTCCAGAGGGCCTCCCTGACCCGATTGGCGGCGATGAGATTATCCCTGTCCAAATCCCCTCCCACTACCACTATACAGTCGGCATCGGCAACATCATCCAAAGTGCTTGGCAGATAATCCCTGCCCAAAACCTCTTTTATGGCCAGCCGGTACGGTTCCAGACATAGCCTACCAGTAGTATCTACATTATTGGTCCCCACCACCTCCCTCATGAATTTCTGAAAGAGGTAGACTTCCTCATTAGTGCAGCGCGGGGATATCAACCCCCCAACTGTCCCAGGGCCGCTGCTCAAGATGACTTTGTTGATCATCGCTGCAACATAAGAGAGGGCCTCCTCCCACGGTACCTCCTTCCAGTTCCCCGCCCCCTTAATCATGGGCCTGGTAATCCTTTCCGTACCATGGAGGAAGTCATATCCAAATCTCCCCCTTACACAGAGGCTCCCCCTGTTAGCCCCCTTATCGTCCTGGCTCGTCACCCCTATTACCCGGTTCTCGAAGATATTCAGCTCGAGCTGGCAGCCCAGGGAACAGTAGTTGCAAGTGGTGAGAACCTTTTGTTGTTGCCAGGGGCGTGCCTTGATCCTGCTGACCCTCTCGGTCAAAGCCCCTACAGGGCAGACCCTGAGACATTCCCCACAGGAGATACAGGCCGCAGGGTCCCTTATCCCCACCTCCGCCTCATATCCCTTTCCCACCAGCTCTATAGCCCACGCTCTAGCGATCTCGTGGTCGGCCCTGATGCAACGCAAACACATAACGCAACGGTCCGCCCACTGCCTGATCAGGGGAGTGGCAAACTCCCTCATTCCCTTAGAGGACCTGGTGGCCTGATACTCCTGCTGATCTATACCGAACTCGAACACCAAATTTTGCAGTTCACATGCACCAGCCGCATCACATTGAGGACAGTCTAAAGGGTGATTAAGCAAAATGAGTTTGAGGGCATCACGGCGAATGCGCTCCAGCCTCTCCGTCTGGGTGCGAACCACTATTCCATCCTGCACATAGGTAGTACAAGCGGTCATGGGCCTCTCCGCACCTTCTATCTCCACCACACAGAGGCGACAAGAACCGATGGGGATCAACCGAGGATGATAGCAGAGGGTAGGTATATAGATCCCGTTCTCCCGCGCCACCTCCAGGATGGTTTTGTCTGACTCAGCCGTGATCTGCTTGCCATCTATGGTCAATCTAACCATCGCTCCTCCCATCTT
Source organism: Deltaproteobacteria bacterium (assembly GCA_003646745.1). GTDB lineage: Bacteria > Desulfobacterota > B13-G15 > B13-G15 > RBG-16-54-18 > B11-G15. Next base: position 15,078 of record QMLM01000001.1, read on the forward strand.
ACTACCCTATGGCCACCATACCGACGCGATAACAACGCAGGCAGCGAGCAGCTTCCCGCATGGCCGTATCGACGGGAAAACCTTCCTCCACCTCCTCAAAGCTCCACTTCCTGGTGTCTGCAGGGAGGGCCTTGAGCTGTTCCCTCTTCCTGCCCGGGATGATCCCAATATGCTCCTCAGGGTCGTAGACCCCTATCTCACCCATCAACTTCTCCAGCCGCTCGTCATCGCTAGCCTCTACTTTCTCACCCCTTAGGTAAAGGTCTATCATCTCTGCAGCCAATCGACCACTACCCGCCGCCCTTACCAGGACATCAGGGCCGGTGACGCAATCTCCTGCGGAAAAGATCTCGGGTTGTGAGGTCTCCATAGTCTCATTATTTACCACCACGGTAGACCATTTGGTGGCCTGCACTCCATCCTTTTCATCCAAAAAGGATAAATCAACACGTTGGCCAATGGCCGGGATTAATATATCCGTGTCAACGACAAACTCTGAGCCCTTGATGGGAACCGGTCTACGCCTGCCCGATTCGTCCGGCTCCCCCAGTTCCATCCTAATACACTCTACCCCCACTACCTTTCCCTCCTTAGCGATAATCTTAGTGGGAGCACAGAGATACTCAAACTTCACCCCTTCTTCTTCAGCAGCATGTATCTCCTCTTCATCGGCGGGCATCTCTCGACGGGTACGACGATAAAAGAGGTTAACGTCCTTCTTCCCTATCCGGAAGGAGCTGCGCACACAATCTATGGCAACATTACCCCCCCCTACTACCACTACCCTATCCCCATCTGGATAGGGATCTTTCCCCTTATTTATGCTAAAAAGGTATTGTACCCCGGGAATAAAACCCTTATATCCTGCATCTTCCCCCTCCACACGCATAGGGGTGGATCCTTGGGCCCCCACCCCAATAAAGATGGCGTCGTACTCCTTTTTCATATCGCTGATGCTTATGTCTTTTCCTACTTCGGTATTATATCTGATTTCTACCCCCAAGGAGGTGATGATATCCACCTCCCGGCGCAGGATGTGACGGGGCAGTCGGTAGTCGGGGATACCTACCGCGGCCATCCCTCCTGGTTCATCCAGCCTTTCAAAGATGGTGATCGGATAACCCTTAAGGGCTAAGTAATAGGCACAAGTAAGACCGGCTGGGCCTGCTCCAATGACCGCCACCTTTTTGTCCTTTCTGTCCTGAGGGGTGGGGATAAGGGGCTTTCTCTTTTTCTCTATCTCATAATCGGCCACAAACCTCTTTAGGTGCCTGATGTCGAGGGCCTCATCTACATTGAGCCTGCGGCAGTTGGACTCACAGGGACGAATGCATACCCTCCCTAAGGTACCTGGCAGACAGGTTCTCTCCCTGATAACCCGAAGGGAGTCGGCGAAATCTCCCTCTGCTATACACTCAATATAAGTGGGGATGTTCAAATGAGCAGGGCAGGCATTCATACAGGGGGCGGTGAGTTTAACCTTATAATTTCCTCGCGGAACCTTCTTCTTGCCCCTGATCACCTCCTCAAACTCCTCGCGAAAATACTTCAAGGCCATCAGGAGGGGGAAGGGACCAGTCTGGCCTAGATTGCACTTGGAACCCTCTAAAATGGAGTGCCCCAAAGACTCCATCAACTCCAGATCCTCCATTCTCCCCTCACCCTGCGTGATCCTGTCCAAGGTCTCGGCGATCACCTTGGTGCCAACCCTGCAGGGGAAACATTTCCCGCAGGACTCCTTCTGTACCGCCTCCATATATGCCCGGCACATATCGACAATGCTGACATCTGTGTCGCGCACGGCAAAACCGTTCCAACCCATGAAGGCCTTTATTCGAACGCCCGGTTTGAATTCAGCGGGCAATTTTAGCCTCTCCGGCTCGGCATATTCCTGCGGGGCCTTCCCCCTGTTATCGGTCAGTTTTCCTCCCCAATAGCTAAAAACTACATCTGCCATCGTCACCTCAAATCTATATAACGTATTAAAGTCGCATACAATTCAAACGAAGATTAAATCGCTCTACCCTTCGCCACATAATAAAAGGGCTGGTCATCGGTCTATCTCCCCCAGGACGATATCAATACTCCCGATGACGGCCACCACATCGGCCACCAGATGCCCTTTAATCATCTCCGGCAAGGCCGCTAAGTTCACAAAACAAGGGGGTCGAATGCGGTACCGATAAGGGTGATTGCTTCCATCGCTTACCAGATACCAGCCTAATTCTCCCTTAGGATTTTCGATACTGGCGTAAACCTCTCCTGGAGGTGGCGATATATCCTCGGACTTGAGCTTGAAGTGACGGATCAGGGCATTGATCTCCTCCGCTACCAGTTCTTTACTGGGAGGCGTCACCTTGGGGTCATAGTAGTTGACCTCCCCATCAGGGAGCCTGTCTAGGGCCTGATGGATGATTCTGGCAGACTGCCTCATCTCCTCCAGCCGCACGAGATACCTGTCGTAGACATCTCCCTTCTCGCCGATGGGGATCTCAAAATCAAACTCCTCATAACTAGAATAAGGAAAGACCTTGCGAATGTCCCACCTGACCCCTGACCCCCTCAGCACTGGACCTGTAAGCCCCCAGTTGATGGCCTCATCCGCCGTGATGACCCCCACATCTTTGGTCCTCTTCAACCAGATGATGTTCTCAGTAAGCAGCGTCTCATATTCGTGAATGCGTCGGGGAAAATCCTCTAGGAAGGCCCTGATCCTCCCCTCAATGCCATCGGGCAAGTCAGCGGCCAGTCCCCCTATGCGCAAAAAGCTGGGGGTGAGCCTGGCACCGGTGACGTGTTCCAGGATGTCAAGGACTGTCTCCCTTTCCCGGAAGGTGTAAAAGAGCACGGTCATGGCCCCCATGTCCAGGGCATGGGTGGCTAGCCAAAGCAGGTGCGCTGCGATCCTTTGCAGTTCGGCCAGCATCACCCTAATGTACTGGGCCCTCTTGGGCACCTCTATTCCGAGGAGTTTCTCCACGGCCAGAATATAGGCCAAGTTATTAGATATCCCGGCGGTATAGTCTAAACGGTCGGTGAGGGTAACAGCTTGTGTATAGGTCATGTTCTCAGCCAATTTCTCCACGCCTCTATGGAGGTGGCCGATGTAGGGGATGGCATCAACGATTACCTCCCCATCTAGCTTCAACACCAAACGCAACACCCCATGGGTGGCCGGGTGCTGGGGCCCCATATTTAAGATCATATACCTTTGCCCCTCACCCGTATCTGGGAACTTCGGTATGACATCGGGGGGCTCTGCCGGCACCTCGTAATGCTCGAAGTCCTCCCCCCGCAACGGAAAGTCCTTCCTCAGGGGATGGCCCTGGTAACCCTCCCAAGTCAAGATACGGCGCAAATCACTGTGTCCCTCAAAGGGGACCCCTAACATATCGTAAACCTCCCGCTCTAACCAATTGGCCGCCTTCCAGATCGACTCCACCGTAGAGAGCGCCTCGCCCTCACTTACCGAGGCCTTGATCCTCAACCTCTTATTCCGCCTCATGGAATAGAGGTGGTACACTACCTCGAACCTCTCCTCCCTCTGGGGATAATCGACGCCACATATATCGGTGAGGAAATCAAAGGCGAGATCGGGGTCATCACGGAGGAACTTACAGATGGGGAGGATATCTTCTCGCTTTACCTTAATGGTCATTTCACCCTGAAAGGAGTAGGTCTCCAAGATGGAGTCGGGGAATTGCTCCTTCAGCCTCTTATGGGCGACCTCCACATCCCACATATAATCCCTCTCTTATCGAATCTCTTCTGGTTGGAGGGGACGAATCTCATCCTTCCTGTCCAGAAGGCTCTCACCCATGATCTTATTCTGCAATTTTATCAAGGCCGTCAAGAGGGCCTCAGGTCTGGGGGGGCAACCTGGCACATAGACATCCACTGGGATGATCTGATCCACCCCTTGCACCACATTATAGGTTTGAAATATTCCACCTGAAGAGGCGCAGGCCCCATAAGCGATCACCCATTTAGGCTCAGGCATCTGCTCGTAAATCCTCTTAACCATGGGGGCCATCTTTTTGGTAACCGTGCCCGCCACGATCATAAGGTCTGCCTGTCTGGGGGAGGGGCGAAATACCTCAGCGCCAAATCTAGCAATGTCATAGGCCGCCGAACTGGTGACCATCATCTCCAGGGCGCATCAAGCCAGCCCAAAGGTCACCGGCCAAAGGGAGTTCTTTCGCGCCCAATTGACCAATTTGCTGAGAGAGGTCGTGATGATGTTATCCCCTAACTTGACCTCTATTCCCATTCCAGCGCTCCTTTCCTCCATACATATATAAAACCCAATAATAGAATAAAAATGAAAATCATCATCTCCACAAAGCCAAATATCCCTAACTCCCTAAAGACCACCGCCCAAGGGTACAAAAAGACCACCTCTAGGTCAAAGACCAAAAAGAGCATGGCGATGATGTAATACTTTATCGGAATGGCCTGATGGGTGGGGCCTAAAGAGATCATCCCACACTCATAGGGAGCAGCTTTTACCGGATGGACCCTCTTAGGCCCCAACAGATGGGAGAGGAAGACGACAAAGACGGCAAAAAATATAGACAAGGCCAATAAAAACAGAACAGGCACATACTTAATGAGCATCAGATCTCCCCCCCTTAAGTTATGACCTGGGCTTGACGCCTAGATCTATTACAACATCGATCTAAATTTGTCAAGGGGAAAATCGTAGTTTTGTGAAAATAGTAGCTATCTAAATTGACCTCCAAAAACTCCTCTAATAGTGCTATCTTTTGCCTTAAAATCTTTTGTCTATAGTGGTTGAGAGGTCGAAATTCAAGTTAGACTAAAGATTCTTTTTGAGATAAAATAGGCCATCAATCAGCTATGTTAGATATGTTAGACACGATGTATCTTGGTGTTGATGTAGGTTCCATCACCACTAAAGTGGTGGCCATTGATGAGGCGGACCAGATCAGGGCCAAGGTCTATCTGCGTAACATCGGCAGGCCCCTAGAGGCGATAAAGAAAGGGCTCCGTATGATAAAGGACCAACTCGGGGACAACCTGGAGGTTCAAGGGATAGGGACTACGGGGAGCGCCCGCCACCTAGCGGCTTACCTCTTGGGGGCAGATGTGGTGAAAAACGAGATCACCGCCCATGCCGTGGCCGTAGTCGACTTCCTCCCCGAGGTCCAAACCATTATCGAGATCGGCGGACAGGACTCCAAGATCATCATCTTACAGGAGGGGGTGGTGGTGGACTTTGCCATGAACACGGTATGTGCGGCAGGGACTGGCTCCTTTTTGGATCAACAGGCCGCCCGGTTGGGGATATCTGTGGAAGAATTCGGTCAGTTGGCCCTAAAGGCGACAAAAAGGGTGAGGATAGCGGGCAGATGCACAGTCTTTGCCGAGACCGATATGATCCACAAACAGCAGCTGGGCTTTCAAACTGAGGAGATCATTGCCGGGCTCTGCAGCTCCCTGGTCAAGAACTATCTCAACGACGTGGCCAGAGGAAAAGATCTCCTCCCCCCATTGGTATTTCAGGGCGGCGTGGCTGCCAATCCGGGCATAAGGAAGGCATTCGAAGAGGAGCTAGGGGTGCCCTTGGTGATCCCTCCCCACTTTGAAGTCATGGGGGCCCTCGGGGCAGCGAAACTTGCCCGCCGAGCTGGTGTATCCAGTAGCAAGTTTAAAGGATTTGATATAGCTCACAGCGAATGTTTCACCCGCAGTATAGAGTGTGACGGGTGCGGGAACAATTGTGAGGTGATAGAATTGATAGTGAATGGAGAAACCATCGCCTACTGGGGTGACAGGTGCGGTAAGTTCAGCGAGGCCTTCCGCTCCAAAGAGGGATGAGGATTTTACTGACAAACCCGGCCAATGCCGGCATCCTCAGGGCAATAGGAGTTCACTTCCCCCCCATGGTGCTGTGGTATCTAGGCGCATACCTAGAAAAAGAGGGGTATCAGGTGGAGATAAGGGACTTTTGCGTCCCTGGGAAAAGGCCCAACTACTCTCAATATGATCTAGTGGGCATCTCCACTGATACCACTCGCCACTTCAAGGCCATGGAGATCGCTCGGAGGGCAAAAGAAGCGGGCTGCACGGTGGTGATGGGAGGACCCCATCCATGTTATATAGATGAGGAGATGTTCGCCAGCCGATGGGTGGATTTCATCGTCCATGGGGAGGGAGAGATAACCCTTTTGGAACTGGTCAGGGCCCTGGAAAAGGGGGAAAAGGATCTAGAAAGGATAAAGGGGATCAGCTTTCAAAGGGATGGTGAGGTGGTGAGAACCCCACCTCGCCCTTTTATCCAAGATCTGGATTCTTTGCCTTTGCCTGCACGCCACCTGATAGATATGGGTCTCTATCGAAGGACCAGATTTGGCAACCGGGCTATCACCCCTGTGGTAACGAGCAGGGGTTGCCCGGCAAATTGCAACTTTTGTTCTTCTTCCAGCTTTTTCGGCAGAAAGTGGAGGGCCAGAAGTCCGGAATCGGTGGTGGAAGAATTGGAAGAACTACAATATAAATATGGTTTTAGAGCTGTGGCCTTCGTCGACGACAATTTTACCCTCTCCCCTAAAAGGGTAATGGCCATCTCTGAGGGCATCATCAAAAAAGGGCTGGATATCTGGTGGTGGAATTTCTCTCGGGCAGAGACCATTGTGAAAAACGAGGAGATGCTGAAGGTGATGAAGAGGGCTGGGGCCAAGACCATCTATATCGGGGTGGAGAGCGCCAGCCCTCAGACCCTCGTCGAACTCGGAAAGAGGATGGACCTGAATACGGTGGTGAAGGCGGTAGAGGTATTAAAAAAACATGGCTTTGAGATATTCGCCAGCTATATTTTGGGAAGTCCCGGCGATAAAGTGAAGGACATCCATGAGACCATTCGCTTTGCCAAAAGACTGGATACCAATGTGGCCCAGTTCTCCATCCTCACCCCCTATCCAGGCACCTCCCTTTATGAAGAACTGAAGCACAAGATCTGGACACGACACTGGCCCTTCTATGACTCCCAACACTTGGTATATAGACACGATCACATATCCTTTATCAGGATGGAGTGGCTATTGTTGAAAGCCAATCTCCTCTATTACACACGTTCCCGAAAGGCCTTAAAGGATGTTTGGCGTGTGGCCAAAAGACATAAACTGGGGTGGGGGACACTTTTGAAGTTTCTCCGAGACTACTTCTGGGGTAAGTGAAGATGCGCTCTGGGGGGCGGCTCAACAGATTCTTCTTCCTTTTTTGGTTTTATTTCTTCGCCACCATCATTCCCCGTCCTTTACAGAGGGTTTTCACCATCTCCATAGGCACTCTTTTTTACCTGCTTATGCCCAAGACCAGGCAAGCGGTGAAGGAAAACCTAAAGGTGATCGGGAGGGGAAGGTGGGGTAAAAAGGAGATAGCCGCCCTTGCCAGAAGTACTTTCCAAAACTACGGGCAATACCTCCTCGACTATATGGTGATGCATCGTCTAAGCTCCAAGAACAAAGGCAAAACGGTTGAGCGGGAACTGGGACATGAAAATATGATTGAAGCCCTGGACAGGGGAAAGGGGGTCATCTGCATCACCCCTCACCTAGGCAACTGGGAACTGGGGGGGTTGTTGCTTGCCTTCAAGGGCTGTGACCTGTACGTCCTCACCCTTGATGAAGTCGATCCCAAGATCAAGGCCTTCCGGGAGCGGATGAGGGCAGCAAAGGGGATCAAAAACATCTACATAGACCCCGAAAACCCAACCCCCTCTGCTATCTTGGAGGTGGTGAGGGTCCTTAAGGAAAATAAGGTAGTGGCTATGTTAGGAGACCGTTCAGGAGGGGCCAACACCATTGAATTGGACTTTTTCGGGCGCAGGACCCCTTTCCCCACGGGTGCCGCCACCTTGGCCATGACAACAGGAGCAGCGGTTTTGCCCGTCTTCGTCATACTAAAAGGTGGCAAGTACTGGGGGATCATCGAACGTCCTATTTACTTCCATAGCTCTTCTCAGCAAGGCAAAGAGAGCGAGATCAGGCGGGGGATGGAGAAGCTGGTAAGGACCTTTGAAAGGTACATCGGGGAGTACCCCGACCAATGGTATAATTTCTTCCCCTATTGGTCCTGAGATCTCACCATCAAAGACATATTGATTTTAAAAAAATTATGGCCTAAAATGAATGGCTCTTTGAGCTATCTGTTGGCCTCTTAATACCTTAAGGTTCCAATGTAAGAATTAAAGCGGCTTTTGACGGCAAATAGCGGTCATGGAGCAAGTACCCCTAAAACCCAGACCTCTTATAACGAAAAGGGGAATCATCGCCTTTGTCTCCATCAGCCTAGCGGCTGCATGGATCCTGCTATCCATGTCCTCCTCCCCGGAAACCTGGCAAAATCTGCACCATATAAAGGTAGTCCCACTGCTGCTTTTGGTTGCCGCAGTGATTGCGATGTGGTGGCTTGATCTGCTGCGGTTGCGGATTCTTACTTGGGGGGCTAACTCCGATTTTAGCACGTGGTTCGGCTTTCAGTTGGTCTGGGTGAACTTATTGGTCTGTGCCGTTACTCCCTTTGAGAGCGGGGGAGGACCAGCCCAGATCATGATGATGACAAAAAAGGGAATCCCCGTAGGTAAAGGAATGGCCATTACTTCCATTCGCTCGACCATCACCCTGATATTGCTCTCTTGCACCACTTTGCTGGTGCTCAACTTCTGGCCCCAAATGATGCCCCATTGGCCTCTGAGAAGGCTATTTTTAGGGATCTCCTTCCCTATCCTTCTATCCATCCTTATCCTGGCGGGGGGGTTGTTCTTCCCCGAAAGGTTAAAATCATGGGGGAAAAAGGTAACCTCTTTTTTGCAAAGGTACAGGTTCATCAAGCCAGCCTGGACGGAACGATGGAAGGAGTTCCTCTTCAATATAGTGGATGATCTGAGTGACACCTGTAGGGGATATATAAGGGAAGGAAAAAGACACCTGATTGGAGCGACACTGATTACCATACTGTTCCTTTGCGCCCATTTTTCCATAGCCCCCCTTATCTTCTGGTCTTTGGGGGCCCACATCTCCTTCCTGCGGACCATCTTGATCCAGGTCGTCTTAACACTAATGATCTACTTCATCCCCACACCCGGAAGCAGCGGTGCGGCGGAGGGGGGGTTTTTTCTCCTCTTTTCGCCCTTGATACCTGGCCCAATATTGGGTATATCTGTCCTGCTGTGGCGCTTCTTTACCGTCTATCTTGGGGTATTGCTGGGGGCCTTTTCCATCACCCATATCACCCCTTTTTGGACGAAATTGACGGCTCCGGAAAAAATTGTATCCGGGAGGTCTTGACAAAGAAAAATAAAGTTGATATTAATATAAAGTTTTACAAAAATTTCATACAAAAGAAGGGCCCGAGGAAATTCTATGAGCGCAGGATAGCTAAGAACAAAAGAAATAGATAATTTAAGAAGGGGATTTCCGCGGGCTGCGGCGAAGGAGAATATTTTTGCCCTTTTTAAAAGGGTTTTCTTTTATGGTCTGGGAGGTTGCTGATGCCTACCATTAATCAATTGGTGAGAAAAGGCAGGGAGATAATCAAGAAAAAGACTTCTTCTCCGGCCCTGCGGGGGTGCCCTCAAAAACGGGGGGTGTGCGTGAGGGTCTACACCACCACCCCTAAGAAACCAAACTCAGCCCTGAGGAAGGTGGCCAGGGTCCGCCTTACCAATGGGATGGAGGTAACCGCCTACATCCCCGGTATCGGCCATAACCTCCAAGAACATTCGGTGGTGCTGGTGAGGGGAGGAAGAGTAAAGGACTTGCCAGGAGTTCGTTACCATATCATCAGGGGAGCCCTGGATGCCCTTGGTGTCGAAGATAGAAGAAAATCTCGTTCTAAATATGGAACGAAAAAGCCCAAATAAAATGGGAGATTAAGATGCCGAGAAGAGGGGTAGTAAAAAAGAGACAGATCCAGCCTGATCCTAAATATAAAGATGTCTTGGTGGCCAAGTTCATCAACTGCATCATGCGAGACGGGAAAAAGAGCCTGGCCGAGAGGATATTCTATAATTCTTTGGAAATCTTAAGGGATAGGATAAAGGATGATCCCCTCAAGGTCTTCAAACAGGCAGTGGACAATGTAAAGCCTGTGCTGGAGGTGAAGCCGCGGCGGGTAGGAGGGGCAACCTATCAAGTCCCAGTGGAAGTGAGGCCAGATCGTCGAACGAGTTTGGCCATTCGCTGGATAATCCAGTTCGCTAAGTCCCGTCCAGAAAAGACAATGCAGGAGAGACTGGCTGCAGAGCTCTTAGATGCCGCCAATAACAGGGGGGCATCCATTAAAAAGAAAGAGGATACCCATAGGATGGCTGAGGCCAATAAGGCCTTTGCCCACTATCGCTGGTAGGGAGGACTTCAAAGATTGGCTAGATTGATACCATTGGAAAGGGTCAGAAATATCGGGATTATGGCCCATATAGACGCCGGCAAGACCACTACCACCGAGCGAATACTCTATTACACTGGTGTCTCTTATAGGATGGGCGAGGTACATGAAGGTTCGGCGATAATGGACTGGATGCAGCAAGAGCAAGAAAGGGGTATCACCATCACCTCTGCAGCGACCACCTGTTTCTGGCGCGAGCATCGCATCAATATTATAGATACCCCTGGTCATGTAGACTTCACCATGGAAGTGGAAAGGTCGCTGCGGGTACTGGATGGAGCTATCGCCATCTTCTGCGCGGTGGCTGGAGTCGAGCCCCAATCCGAGACCGTCTGGCGGCAGGCAGAAAAATATGGAATCCCCCGAATCGCCTTCGTCAACAAGATGGATAGGGTGGGTGCGGACTATTGGAGGACCATCCAGATGATGAAGGATCGATTAAATGCTCGCCCTCTCCCCCTGCAGCTCCCCTTGGGGAAAGAGGAGGATTTCGTCGGGATCATCGACTTGGTAGAGATGAGGGCTGTTGTCTACGATGCCACCACCTTGGGGGCTCGATACCACTTTATAGAGATACCTGCGGATATGAAGGATGAGGCCTTGAGGCATCGGGAGCTGATCTTGGAGGTGGCGGCAGAGGTGGATGAATCTTTAATGGAAAAATACGTGGATGGCTCAGAAATCACCCCGGCGGAGATCAAGGGGGCCATCAGACAGGCCACATTGAGGCTTGAGGTGGTACCGGTGCTGTGTGGGGCGGCCTTCAAGAACCGAGGGGTTCAACCCCTGCTTGACGCAGTGGTTGACTATCTCCCCTCTCCCCTGGATGTCCCCGAGATTGAGGGAAGCAGACCCGATAGAGGGGTGGAAAGAAGGCGTCCTGCTGACGATGAGCCTTTCTCCGCCTTGGCCTTTAAGCTCATGAACGATCCTTTTGTGGGGCATCTCACCTATCTGAGAATCTACTCGGGCTCTCTACGGGCAGGCAGTACTGTATACAACGCCACCCGTGCAAGGCAGGAGAGAATAGGAAGACTCCTTAAGATGCACGCCAACAAAAGAGAGGAGATCAAGGAGGTATACGCCGGAGATATCGTGGCTGCAGTCGGCTTGAAGAATACCTCCACCGGCGATACCCTCTCAGACAAGGAACATCCCATCATCTTAGAGGCCATTGAATTCCCGGAGCCGGTCATTTCGGTCTCCATAGAGCCCAAGACTAAGGCAGACCTGGACAAACTAGCAGCGGCGTTGCATAAACTGGCCTTAGAAGATCCCTCCTTTCGAGTCAAGACCGATGAGGAGACAGGACAAACCTTAATCTCAGGAATGGGGGAGTTGCACCTGGAGGTCATCGTAGACCGACTCCTTCGTGAGTTTAAGGTAGATGCACGTGTAGGAACCCCTGAGGTTAGCTATCGAGAGGCCATCACGAAGACTGTAGAGGGAGAGGGAAGATATATCAAACAGACAGGGGGGCGTGGACAGTACGGGCATGTGGTACTGAGATTAGAACCCCTTGAACCTGGAGCTGGATTTGAGTTTATAAACAAGGTGACGGGAGGGGCCATACCCAAGGAATTTATCCCCGCCGTGGAACAAGGCCTCAGAGAGGCGATGCAACGAGGGGTCCTTGCCGGCTATCCCTTAATTGATTTGAGGGTCACCCTCCTGGATGGTTCTTATCACGAAGTGGACTCCTCAGACCTCGCCTTTAAGATAGCGGCCTCTGTAGGCCTCAAAGATCTTGCCCTTAAAGCGAACCCCATCATATTGGAACCCATTATGTCGCTGGAGGTCGTCTTACCTGAGGAGTTCCTGGGAGAGGTAATAGGCGATCTCAACGCCAGGAGAGGCAAGATCTGTGGTATTGACGCCCGCAAGGGGATCCAAGTAATAGAGGCGGAGGTCCCCTTGGCTGAGATGTTCGGTTATGCAACCGATCTGCGCTCCCTGACCCAGGGCAGGGCCAACTACACTATGCAGTTTTCCCAATACAAACCCTTGTCCCCTGCTATAATGGAGGCGATAATTGCCCACCGAAGGGGCGTTGGATTACCCTTAATTTCAAAAAGGAAGGAGGTCATCTGATGTCGAAGCCTAAGTTTGAGCGTCGTAAGCCTCATGTGAACATAGGGACTATTGGGCATGTGGATCATGGTAAGACTACTTTGACGAGTGCGATAACGAAGGTATTGAATTTGCGTCAGTTGGCGGATTATATGCCGTTTGATCAGATTGACAAGGCGCCGGAGGAGAAGGAGCGGGGTTTGACGATAGCGATTGCGCATGTGGAGTATGAGACTGAGAAGCGTCATTATGCGCACATAGATTGTCCTGGTCATGCGGATTATATTAAGAATATGATCACGGGGGCGGCGCAGATGGATGGTACTATTTTGGTGGTTTCGGCGGCGGATGGTCCGATGCCGCAGACCAGGGAGCATGTGTTGTTGGCCAAGCAGGTGAGGGTTCCTTCTGTAGTGGTTTTTTTGAACAAGGTGGACATGGTGGATGATGTGGAGTTGTTGGATTTGGTGGAGTTGGAGGTGCGGGAGTTATTGAGTGGTTATGATTTTCCTGGGGATGAGGTGCCTGTGGTGCGGGGTAGTGCTTTGCGGGCTTTGGAGAGTGATTCTAGGGATCCTGATGCGCCGGAGTATGAGTGTATATGGGAGTTGTTGAGGGCGGTGGATGAGTTTATACCTGAGCCGGTGCGGGATGTGGAGAAGGATTTTTTGATGCCGATAGAGGATGTCTTTAGTATATCTGGTCGGGGTACGGTGGTTACTGGTCGTGTGGAGCGTGGTGTGGTGAAGGTGGGAGATGAGGTGGAGATAGTGGGTATACGTCCTACGGCCAAGACGGTGGTCACGGGTGTGGAGATGTTTCGTAAGGTGTTGGATGAGGGGCGTGCTGGTGACAACATAGGGGTGTTGTTGCGGGGTATCAAGCGTGATGAGGTGGAGCGTGGTCAGGTCTTGGCTCGGCCTGGCAGTATTACTCCTCATCGTAACTTTAGGGGTGAGGTCTATGTATTGACGAAGGAGGAGGGTGGTCGTCATACGCCCTTTTTCAGTGGGTATCGTCCTCAGTTTTATTTTCGTACTACTGATGTCACGGGGGTGGTGACCTTGCCTGAGGGTGTGGAGATGGTGATGCCTGGGGACAATGTGAATTTGCAGGTGGAGTTGATCACCTCTATCGCCTTGGAGAGGGAGTTGAGGTTTGCCATCCGGGAGGGCGGCCGCACAGTAGGGGCAGGCGTGGTCACCGAAATCCTGGAATAAAAGGCAAAAGAGATGAGGATAATCGTAACCCTTGCGTGCACAGAATGTAAAAGGAGGAATTATACTACCACGAAAAATAAAAAGACTAAGCCGGATAAGTTAGAGTTTAGAAAATATTGTCGTTTTTGCCAAAAGCATACACTTCACAGAGAGATAAAATAGACTCAGGGACTTTACAAAGGAAGGTCTCTCTGCCTTCTAATCTAAATAACTGTAGGCCAGTAGCTCGAACGGCTAGAGCACCGGACTCCAAATCCGGGGGTTGGGGGTTCGAATCCCTCCTGGCCTGCCAGTGTTCCTTTTTTATTCTTTCCGAGTACCTTTTTATTCCTGGGTCAGGAGTTGAAGGAAGGGTATTTGATGGCTGTTGATATAAAAAAATTCATTCAATTCCTAAAGGAGGTCAAGATTGAGCTCAAGCGGGTTACTTGGCCTTCCCGTAAAGAGACGTTGGCGGGGACAGCGGTGGTGCTGGTCATCGTCTTCATCACAGCCTTCTTTTTAGGGATTGTGGACTTGGGGCTTTCCAAGTTGATCAAAATAATCCTCAGTGGTTGATCTCAAAATAGCATCGGTTGTAGGAAGGTATTTGTTATGGCCCAAAGGTGGTATATCGTCCATACCTATTCTGGATATGAGAATAAGGTGAAGGCCTCTCTGGAGGAGAGGATCAGGAAGTTTGAGGAGGAAAAGGAGAAACAAGGGGAGAAAGGTGCACGAGGTAAATATTTCTCTGAGATCTTGGTTCCCACGGAGACGGTAATAGAGCTGGTTAAAGGGAAAAAGAAGACCTCCTCCCGCAAGATTTTTCCCGGCTATGTCTTGGTAAAGATGGAGCTAAATGACGAGACCTGGCATGTGGTGAAAGATACACCAAAGGTAACAGGGTTTGCAGGCAGTCGAACCAACCCAACCCCCCTTTCCGATAAGGAGGCGGAGGAGCTCATAGCCCAAATTACAGAAGGCGCCTATACCCCCAAACCGAAGGTCACCTTCAACGAGGGGGAGAGCGTGCGGGTGATCGATGGTCCGTTTACCAACTTTGTGGGGACTGTTCAGGAGGTAAGGCCAGATAAGAGGAAGGTGAAGGTTCTGATCAGCATCTTCGGCAGAGCGACTCCCATAGAATTGGACTTTATTCAGATAGAACGCAATTGATGACGGAGGCATTATGGCGAAAAAAAAGGAGGTAATGGGTTCTATAAAGCTCCAGATCCCGGCTGGACAGGCCACCCCCTCTCCCCCCGTGGGTCCTGCCCTGGGGCAGTATGGCCTTAACATTATGGAATTTTGCAAGGCCTTTAACGAAAAGACAAAAGGCCAAGAGGGGACCATTATTCCTGTGGTCATTACGGTCTATACCGATAGAACATATAGCTTTGTTACCAAGACTCCACCCACTCCGATCCTTTTAAAACAAGCCGCCAAGATCGCTAAGGGATCTGGAGAGCCCAACAGGAACAAGGTGGGCAAAGTTACCAAGGATCAGATCAGAGAGATTGCTCAGATCAAGATGCCTGATCTCAACGCCAATGATCTGGAAGGGGCCATTAAGATGATCGAGGGGACGGCCAAGAGTATGGGAATAGAGATTGTGTGAGGTAAGGGACAATGGGCAAGAGGGGTAAAAAATACGAAGAGGCCAGAAAGAAGGTCGATAGGACTAAAAGGTATGACTTGGAGGAGGCCTTACATCTACTGCCAGAAAC
>QMLM01000002.1 GCA_003646745.1 Deltaproteobacteria bacterium
CCCTTCATCGAGGGGGTTTAATCCATGGGAGTTTATCGTTGTTACTGATAGGGACTTATTAGAAAAGCTTTCGAGGGCAAAAGAACACGGATCAGCCTTTTTAAAAGGCGCCCCCTTGGGGATAGTTGTCTGTGCGGATCCATATAAATCCGACGTCTGGATTGAAGATTCTTCTATTGCATCTACATTCATCCTGTTAGCCGCAGAATCTCTGGGCCTTGGAAGTTGCTGGATACAGATCAGAGAGAGGATGCATAATGAGGCTAAAAGCGCACAGGAGTATATCTCTGAAATTTTAAATATCCCAAAAGAGATGAAAGTGGAATCTATCATCGCTGTAGGATATCCCGATGAGAAAAAACCTCCACATAGAAAAGAAGAACTACAATATGGAAAAGTGCATATTAATCTGTATGGAAAGTTATATAAAAATAAATGAATGCCCCTAACTCTGAAGGTATTTGCACAGAGTCCTTCCCAGTGCTGTAGAAAATCCTCTATGGGAATGGTGGAGGCGGATAAATGCATCCTGGGGTATTAGTTAAAGTTGACCTCGAGAATGGAAAAATCGATCGTACCCCCATTTTAGGTGAAGTTCTCCGAAACTATTTAGGGGGGAGAGGCCTCAACATGAGGCTTTTATTCCCATTCTTATCGAGGCCAGCAGACCCGTTTGATCCCGCAAGGCCACGGTTTGATAGCTGATCTCGCCTTATGGGAGGTTACTATGAGAAATGCCGCCTTTAGGGCAACTCTGTTAAAGAATCTCCCCTATGAGGAAAGCATAGTTTAAAAAAAAGAAAGGACCCGTTATGGAAGGCGCCATTCAAAATATCTTCGGCATGTATTTTATCATGATGGCGGCATATTTCCTCAAGAAGAGATCACCATATCCAGTTGGGGTGGTGAATAATCTTGTCTTTAATTTCTTCCTACCTGTGACAATATTCTATTCTATAGTGCAAATACAAAACATCCAACCCTCAGCATTTACAAAACTAGCCCTTTCAGGTTTTGTTGTTCTTCTTCTAACGTATTTCTTAGCCCTCATGATATTACGCCCCCTTGCCCTCAGAGATAGTTTTAAAAAGACGTTTCTCTTGGGGGCATCCTATGGCAACCATGCTTTTTTAGGCTTTCCGGTTGCTTTTGCCTTTTTGGAAAATAAAGGTGTGGTTTTAGCTATCTTCTTTTTGATCGGAGGTTACTTCTTCCTTTACACTATTGGCTTCTATATCATGACAGGTAAGATGACCCTTTCTGCTTTTTCTAAAAACCCTTTGGTCATCTCTATGACGGCAGGATTACTGTGCCTCCTTTTCAGATTGCCAATTCCTCAATTGCTCTCTTATAGTCTCTCCCTGATGAATAAGGCTACCTTCCCTCTGGCCATGGTGGTGGTTGGGGGAGGGCTAAGCCTGAAATTCTTTGGCCAATCGAAAAATATTCTCTATACGCTCTTAGTCAGTCTTATAAAGTTGGTCATCTCCCCCCTCATTGCCTTCGCCTTAGGGTCGGCCTTCTCTCTGTCTACTGACCAACTTGCAATCTCCATACTTCAGTCCGCGATGCCTGCTGCTGTGCTAGTAACTGTATTTTCCGTTAAATACAAAGGGGATGATGCCTTCAGCAACTCGATTATCTCTTTCACCACACTGGCGAGTATCGGCACCATCCCCCTTCTAATTTTCCTTTTAAAACAGATGAGATAAAAACCACAAAAAGCTATCAGTACATATCCCCTCCTCTTTCCCCCTGGGAGATTAGAAGGGAGGTGCCAAATTAGAACTTGACAATTCAAAAAAATTTTTTTATGTATGCAATAAATTTATTTGTGATAAAAATAACAAGGAGGGCAATATGTCCAGTGTTAAGGAAATACCGGCGGTTTGGATCGCAGGAGGTACCTGCGGTGGCTGTTCTGTATCGGTCCTGAACGCAGTAGTGCCTTCGATAAAAAACGTCCTTATCGATGAATTGGTGCCGGGTAGACACATCAGTTTGAAATTCCATACGAATATCTCGGCAGGTTCGGGGGATCCAGTGATAAAGGTGATAGAAAATGTCGGAGAAAAAAACGAGAACGAATTTCTCTTAATTGTAGAAGGAGCGGTTTCTACCGCTGAGGAAGGTATCTTTTGTAGTGTAGGGGAAAAGAACCACAGTCCTGTTGCCATTCGTCAATGGGTGGTGGATCTTGGCAAAAAGGCCATGGCCGTAATAGCCCTGGGAACCTGCTCGGCCTTTGGAGGGATACCCGGGGGAAGGCCCAATCCCTCCAGAGTGAGGGCGGTAATGGATATCTTCAAGGAGGAGAAAATTAAAACTCCTCTTATCAATATCCCCGGCTGTCCCCCGCACCCAGATTGGTTCATCGGCACGGTGGCGAAAATCCTCATAATGGGGTTGCCAAAGGCGGAGGAGCTCGATGATTGGCTCCGGCCCAAGGAGTTCTACGGAACCCTCATCCATGAAAATTGCCCGCGAAGACCATACTTCGATGAGGGAAAATTTGCCAAGAAGTTTGGAGACCCTGGATGTCTGTACGAACTTGGCTGCAAGGGGCCAATCACCTACGCAGATTGCCCCCTTAGGCAATGGAACAATGGGGTTAACTGGTGCATCAGGGCCGGCATGGGGTGTCAGGGCTGTACGCAGCCTGAATTCCCCGATCTCTTGGGCTCTTTTTATGAAAAGCTCACCGATGTAGATGTGCCCAAAATCGGTGAATATTGGACAAGACGGGAGGGTTAAGGGAAATGGGAAAGATAGTAATAGACCCGATAACGCGGATTGAAGGGCATTTGAAGGTAGAGGCAGTGGTCGATGGCGGTGAGGTAAAGGAGGCCAAATGTTCGGGAATGCTCTTTAGGGGTTTTGAGAAGATCTTAGAGGGTAGAGATCCTCGAGATGCCCAAATCATCACCCAGAGGATTTGCGGGGTTTGCAATCACTGCCATACCACGGCGGCAGCCCTGAACCTCGATAGTGCCTTTGGGATCTCTGACAAGATACCCGACAATGGCCGTATTATGCGGAACTTGACCATGGGATTCCACCAGGTCCAAGATCATATCCTTCACTTCTATCACCTAGCCGCCCTCGATTATGTAGATGTCACAAAGGTGGCCACTTATAAAGGCAAAGACCGAACACTGGACTCTATAAAAGCCTTCATATCTCGGGGGGAGCTCGCTCCGTTTGTCCCCCGTTACGAGGGAGACTATAGATTTTCGCCAGAAGTAGATCAAGAGCTTGTGCTGCACTACGTTCAGGCCTTGGAGATGCGGCGAAAGGGACATGAGGCGGTGGCAATCTTAGGGGGAAAAGTCCCCCATGCCTGTGCAGTGACACCAGGAGGTGCCACTGAGATCCCCACTGTGGACAAGATAGCTACTCTGCTTTGGAGGGCGAAAGAACTACGGGCATTCGTAGAAGATGTCTATGTACCAGATGTAATAAAAGTTGCTGAAACCTACGGCGACTACTTTGAAATAGGCAAAGGCTGCGGTAGGTTCCTCTCCTACGGGGTATTCGATCTAGATGGGAAAAATCCTAATTATACCAACAGGACGAGGCTCTTTAAACAAGGGAGCACATCAGTAGAATTACAACATCAACTCCTTGACCTCAAGCAAATCAATGAGTGGGTAAAACACTCTTGGTACGAGGAAGACACTTCTGGATGTCATCCCTACGATGAAGATACGAAACCGTTGCCCAACAAAGTAGGGGGCTATTCTTGGATAAAGGCCCCAAGGTACAATGGGGAGGTCTATGAAGTGGGGCCATTGGCTAGGATCGCCGTAAGCTATGCCGCTGGTGACCCGGCGATAAAGGAAATGGTTGACTCCCTCCTCAGTCATTTTAAGGCGTCCCCCAATGTCCTGTTTTCCGTCTTGGGAAGGCATGCAGCCCGGGCCCTTTGCGCCCTCCATATCGCAAAGAACCTGGAGAGATGGGTCCTCGAACTGAGGCCTGGTGAACCTGCTTTTATCGATTACACCATCCCTGAGGAAGGAACCGGCGTAGGGATTGTGGATGCAGCAAGGGGTGCCTTAGGGCATTGGGTGGTCATAAGGGATAAAAAAATCGCCAAATATCAATGCGTCGTTCCCACCACCTGGAACGCCTCCCCTATGGACGATATGGGAAATCATGGTCCCATCGAGCAAGCCCTAATAGGAACGAAGGTGAGGGATGAAGAGAACCCCTTTGAAATCGTAAGGATTGTGCGTTCGTTTGACCCATGTATCGCCTGCGCTGTGCATCTTTTAAACCACAAGGGGAGAGAGTTAGGCAAATATATCGTAGCCTAAAAAGCAGGAGGAAGGCGATGATAAAATCAGAGCAAAAACCTTTTGAGGAAATACTGGATTATCTGGAGGGCGAGGATAAAGTCTTCATCTTGGGATGTGATGGCTGCGCCCAGGCAAGCCAGACCGGAGGGATGCCCCAGGTCATGGAGATGAAAAAGCTCCTAGAAGGTGCGGGTAAGAAGGTAACAGGTTATAGTGTAATCGATTTTCTCTGTCAGAAGGCGCTGGTAGCCTCAAGGCTTCGCCCCCTGGAGGATAAGGTGATGAAGGCGGATTCCCTTCTGGCCTTGACCTGCGGAATAGGGGTCCAGTCAGTGGCCGCCGTGGTGAAGAAACCCGTACACCCTGGATGCAATACCATCTCTCTTGGAGGAAGTCGAGGCGAATGGCAAGGTTCAGAAAGGTGTTTGGAGTGCGGCGATTGCCTCCTCCACTATACAGGAGGTATCTGCCCCCTAACGGCTTGTTCGAAGAGGTTAATAAATGGGCCATGTGGAGGGGCATCCAATGGCAAATGCGAGGTCACTCCGGAGAAACCATGTGGCTGGGAGCTAATCTACGCCCGGCTGAAGGAGATCGGAAGGCTTGATCAGTTGAAAAAGTTTATCCCCCCTAAGGACTACAATAAGATGAGGCCCAGACCGGAGTTCCTTTCCACTTCCCTTTGGGCCCTTGAGCAAAGGGATTAATCGAGAGAGGAGGGCGAGGATAATGGCTCTTAAAGAAGCTTTGGAGAGCGGGAAATTCACCATTACCACAGAGGTAGGTCCCTTAAAGGGTACGGATACTTCGGAAATACTGGAGGTGGCGGAACTTCTCGACGGGAAGGTAGATGGTGTGAACGTCACCGACCAACAGAGTGCTGTGATGAGGCTTGGTTCACTGGCAACCTGCTCTCTGCTTGTAGAAAAAGGGTTAGACCCCATCTTCCAGATGACCTGCCGAGATAGGAACAGGATAGCTTTACAGTCCGATCTACTCAACGCCCATGTATTTGGGATAAAAAACGTCCTTGCTATCACAGGTGATTTCCCCACCCTGGGGGATCACCCTGACGCCGCAGATGTCTACGACCTTGACTCCGTGCAACTGGTCTGGACGATTCGGAGGATGAATGAGGGCTATGATCTAGCCGGTAATGAGCTTCAAGGAAAGACCGATTTCTTCGTTGGGGCAGTGGTCACCCCCCTAACGGATACAGAGGCCGCCTTTGAGCTCCAACTTATAAAGATGGAAAAAAAGATCGAGGCGGGGGCTAGGTTCTTCCAGACGCAGGCGGTTTATGATGTAGACGCCTTTGAGAAGTTCATGAAGAGGGCAGAGGAGTTCGATGTACCTGTCCTTGCGGGGATCATCCCTCTAAAATCTGTAGGTATGGCTAGGTATATGAACAAAAACGTCGCGGGTGTGTTTGTACCCGAACATCTGATCGACGAGATGGCCAAGGCGGAAGACAAAACGACAAAGGGACTAGAGATAGCCGCTAGGCTTATAAACGATCTAAAGGATCTCTGTCAAGGAGTTCACATCATGGCTATTGGCTGGGAGAAAAAGGTCCCCCAGATTCTGCAACTCGCAAACCTAACGTAGAGGAGGCAAGAAGGATACCTGTCCAAGTATTGAGGATATCCCTTAAGGGAAGGCCCCTTAAGGGATATTTTATGAGGGTGATCTTTGAAGAACTTAAGGGATTGTAGTAAGAAGAACTTCAGGTTAAAATCGTGATGTGCATGAACTTGCGATAGCCCAAAGTCTCCTTAAGATCGTGGAGCAAGAGGCCCTCCCTTTTAGGGGGGCAAGGGTGACACGGATAAAGTTGCGGATTGGAAAATTGAGCGCAGTGGTGCCAGATGCCCTGAGATTTGCCTTTGAGGTGATAAGCCAAGGAGGCATAGCGGAGGGAGCTTCCTTAGAGATCGAGGAGGTCCCTTTAAGGCTTCGGTGCCATCAATGCAAGGAGGTCTTTGTGGTAGAGGGCCCCTTTCTGATCTGCCCCCACTGCGAAGGCCTAGATGTAGAGATGGTCTCAGGGAGGGAACTGGAGATAAAGAGCATGGAGATAGAAGATGGAAATTAAGGTGATAAAAAACATCCTCGAGGCAAACGAGGTGATCGCTTCTCAGAACAAAAGACTCTTTGAGGATAAAGGGGTCTATGTGGTTAACTTAATGGGTAGTCCCGGTGCGGGCAAAACCACGCTGTTGGAGAAGACGGTCAAACACTTGATAGATAAAAAACGCATTGCTGTGATCGAAGGAGATATTGCTACTTCGCGTGATGCGGAGAAGATTGCCGCCCATGGCGTTCCTACCTTACAAATAAATACGGGCGGGGCCTGCCACCTCGATGGGAATATGGTAAGAGGGGGGCTCAAGGAGTTTAATTTCGAAAATATAGACCTTCTCTTTGTGGAGAATGTTGGAAATCTGGTGTGCCCTGCGGAGTTCAGAATCGGCGAGGACGATAAGGTAATGATCATCTCTGCCACTGAAGGAGACGACAAGCCTCTGAAATACCCTCTGATGTTTCAGGTCTCCTCCCTCCTGTTGCTGAACAAGGTTGACCTCCTCCCCTATATAGATTTTGACTTGGAGAGGTTCCGCAATGATGCCATAAGGGTAAACCCACGTTTGGAAATTTTGACTATATCTTGCAGGACGGGCGAAGGGCTTGATAACTGGTACAGATGGTTGGAAGAGAAGATCAACAGAAAGAGGGACTGAAGTGTGTCTAGGAATTCCGGGTAAAATCATCTCTGTAAGAGAGGATTATGTCGCCGAGGTGGATTTCGGCGGGATACGAAGGGAGGTAAGTCTTTTTTTATGTCCCGAGGCGCAACCCGGGGACTATGTACTTGTCCATGTGGGTTTTGCCATCCAAAGGCTAGAAGAAGACGAGGCCCTGGAGACCTTGAAGCTCTTTAAAGAAATACAGGAGAGTTATCTTGAGCCTGAGCAAGAGAATAGATGAAGAGAAGTTTGCCCCTATTCTCCTTGAGGAGATCTCAGGATATGCCAATCACCCATTGCGCCTTATGGAGGTATGTGGCACCCATACGATCTCCATCTTCCGCTCTGGGATAAGATCCCTTTTGCCCGAAGCGATAGAACTCATCTCCGGACCTGGGTGTCCCGTCTGTGTAACGCCCGCCGGGGAAATAAATCGAGCCATTGCTCTATCGAGGTTAAAAAACGTCACTCTAGTCACATTCGGAGATCTGATGCGGGTCCCAGGAGGCAGCTCATCTCTTCACCGGGAAAGGGCAATGGGCGGTGATATTCGTGTGATTTTCTCCCCTCTGGATGCGGTTGAGATAGCCGAAAAGGAACCTAATAGGAAAGTCGTTTTCTTTGCCGTGGGCTTTGAAACCACCTCACCCGCCATTGCTGTCGCCGTAAAGGAGGCAAGAAGGAAGGGGCTGATCAATTTTTATCTCCTCTCCTCCCAAAGGCTTATTCCCCCTGCCATAAGGGCCTTGCTCTCCTCAGGAAAGGTAAATATAGATGGCTTCATCCTCCCTGGACATGTAAGCGTGATAATCGGCAGAGATCCTTACCTTTTTATAGCCCATGAGTTTGATCTCCCAGGAGTGATCACTGGCTTTGAGGCTTTAGATATCCTTGAGGGGATTTGCATGCTGCTGCGCCAGAAAAGACAGGGCCGAGCTGATATAGAGATACAATACAAAAGAGCGGTAAAAGAAGAAGGGAACAAAAAGGCCCTGAAGGTCATGCAAGAGGTGTTTAAACCTGTAGATGCACGCTGGAGAGGATTAGGATTGATACAGAAAAGCGGCCTCATATTAAGGGAAGAGTTTTCAAGGATAGATGCTACTTATGCCTTCAACATCCCCTATGAAGATAAGGCAGATCCCCCAGGTTGCCTATGTGGTGAGATCTTACAGGGTCTTAAACGTCCACCTGACTGTTCCCTGTTTGGCAAAAGGTGCACTCCGGAGGACCCTGTGGGACCATGTATGGTATCCTCTGAGGGTAGTTGTGCCGCCTATTATAAGTATCGGGTACAATGAAGGAAAAAAAGATACTACTCGCCCACGGCGCAGGAGGAAAGCTTAGCCATGACCTTTTGAAGGAATTATTTCTGCCCTTTCTCAATAATGAGTTCCTTAGTGCCCTCGACGATAGCGCCATAATCCCCGCGGGGACCTTCAAAATCGCCTTTACCACAGATTCTTATGTGGTAAAACCCCTTTTCTTTCCTGGAGGTGATATAGGCAGACTTGCAATATGTGGAACGGTAAATGATCTCGCTATGACAGGGGCGAAACCCTTAGGGCTTTCGGCCTCTTTCATCCTTGAAGAAGGGTTCCCTCTTGAAGCCCTCGAGGAAGTCCTCTCTTCGATTAAAGAAGCTGCCAAAGAGGCTGGAGTCATGGTGGTAGCAGGAGATACAAAGGTCGTGGAGCACGGGGCGGCTGAGGGGCTTTATATAACCACCACTGGAGTTGGCATTATCCCCGAGGGGGTGGATATAAGAAGCTCTAATGCGAGGGCTGGGGACTTGATCATTATTAACGGCCCCATTGGCGATCATGAAATCGCGGTCCTCATTGCCAGAGGTGAATTCTCTCTGCGGGGGGAAATAAAGAGCGATAGTGCACCTCTTAACGGGCTTGTAGAGGCGATGTTGGAGGCATGCCACGACATCCATGTCCTGAGAGATCCCACCAGAGGGGGGCTTGCCACCGTCCTTTGGGAGATCGCCAATGCTTCTGGAATAGGGGTAGTAATCGAAGAGGATAAGGTACCGATCGGGGAAGAGGTGAGGGTAACCTGTGATCTGCTCGGTTTCGATCCCTATTATTTGGCCAACGAAGGCAAACTCGTTGCCTTTATCCCTGAAAAAGAAACAGAGAGAGTGCTCAAAAGAATGAGAGCTCACCCTTTGGGGAAAGAAACTGTGGTCATAGGCAGGGTTACAACGGAGAACCCTGGTAGGGTCCTCCTCCGAACTAAAATAGGGGGTCATAGACTCCTTGAGCCCCTAAGCGGTGAACAGTTCCCCCGGATCTGCTAATGGAACTCTATTACTATAAAATAGAAGACAAAATATCGCACAGGAGAGGAAAAGGTGAAAGAGAGGACTCTTTCCATTATCAAGCCCGATGGGGTGCGCAAGGGCCTCATCGGCGAAGTGATCCGTAGATTTGAAAAAGAGGGCCTGAAGATCGTGGCCATGAAGATGGTCCGTTTGGACAAAGAGGAGGCAGAGGGCTTTTACGCCGTCCATAGAGGTAAGCCCTTCTTTGAGAGCCTCACTACCTTTATGTCCTCCGGCCCCATCGTGGTGATGGTCTTGGAGGGAGAGAAGGCCATAGAGCGAAATCGACAGATCATGGGGGCCACCGATCCCCAACAGGCCGAGGAAGGAACCATCCGCAGAATGTACGCCGATAATATTCAGGAAAATATCGTCCATGGCTCCGATGCCCCGGAGACCGCGACCTTTGAGATCTCTTACTTTTTCAGCTCTCTGGAGATTGTCTAGGGAAGGAACAACTTAGTGCCTTAATTTCATGAAATCTTCTTTGATCTGCTGCAGTTCCGATATCAGCTGATCTACAAGATCGAGCAATGTCGATTTGGGCAGAATATCTCCGGCCACACAGTAAGCTTGCATCACACGTATGACTTTGCTGAAAAGCCCCTCCTTTTCACGGCTGCAGATCCCCTCCAAGGGGCATAGATGGCAGTTGTCATTAAACTCAACGCAGAGGGCGATCTTTATCGATGCACCCCGCACTATGAGGACAAAGTGTTGCAAACTGTAAGCAGTCTTGATCGCTTCCTTTATCCGCACCCATTTCTCAATGGCGAGGTCAAAGGCGTTTTCTCCTCCTTCGTACCTCTCCATCGTCTCCTCAAAACTCATAAGTTTCACCATCGACCATCCCTCAAATATTACCTTAATGGGAGATATAATTAAGACCACACTTAAGGCAACATTCACTCCGACTATTTTTAAAAAACGATAGCATCCCCTTCCCATTAAGTCAACGACTCACTCTTTCCAATCGCAAATATCAGGACCAACCAACGTCAACTTCTCTCTGGAGAAGAAGGCATTTTGTCGCTGACAATACTGCGGGCAACCTCCCTAACTCGAGGATCATCGTCATATACTAGACGCGCAAACACCTTAATCACCGCAGGGTGATGGATATTCGACAAAGCATGAGCAGCCGCGGCTCGAACCTTTGCATGGGGTCTCCTTCGAAAAAAAACCCCTCTTGACTCCAATATCTTGGTAAGAGGATCAATACTTGAAGGATCAGCTATTCGGCCAAGGGCTTGGCAGGCAGCCAATAAACGCTCTACTTCTCTTGATGATCTCAAAACAGAGGTGAGTAGCTCCACCGCTGAGGCCGACTTCAACCGTCCTAAACACTCCATAGCTGCCACTGCCAACTGTGTATCCCGGCTGTTGACATAATTCAACAGCAGCCTTATCACCTGATCATCGCTCAATCGTTCAATAAGCTGAAAGGCAGCTTCACGAACTGCTGAATCCTTGTTGTCAAGTATATAGAGGAGTTCAGCCCCTTCCGTTCCTAATTCCGCAAGAAGGCTTGCAGCAATTTGCCTTATCCTGAAGTCTTCCTCTTTTTTGATGATGTCAATAAGCAGCGGCACAGCAACTTTACCTAAACTACCGAGCAATTGAGCTGCACCCTTTTGCCGAGCAGGTTCGCCTGATCTAAAATCCGCCACTATTAGTCTCTGAGTCGTTGGCTCTAACCTTTTTCCCAGAATCTTCGCAAGTAACTGGGAATGTCCGCCTTTACCCTCCTCCAGTTCTCGATAACGCCTATGCAAGTGCAGCATTATTTGACTGGCCAACGGATACTCGGCAAACCGAATGAGGTAGCTGGGACCTTCGTCCCGCCATTCTCTCCCCTTGCAGTTGATACAGGGCTACTTTATCAAAAACATCTTGGGGCGAAACCTCACCTGCGCTGGCGATACAGTTGCGTCCTTTCTTTTTTGCGTAATAGAGGCGGTATCAGCTTTGTGAATTAAGGTCTTGGCGTTTTTGGCGTCTTCAGGTGCTGATGCCACACCTATACTAAGGCTGATATACAAAGTAACATCCCCTTCCTCTAACCACAGATGTTCTTTTCGAATTTCTTGAAGGAGGTGTTGGCCCAATTGTAAGGCCTCCTGCTTACTCCCCCGGGCATGAGGATGAGAAATTCATCGCCGGCATAGCGAATGGGCAGATTTTCCTCCCCAGCCACCCTTTTAAGCAGTGTTGCAACCCAAATGAGGGCTTGATCACCAACGGCATGGCCATATGAGTCATTGATTTGTTTAAAATTGTCCAAATCCATCATGACCAACGATAGTGGATTGCCTGCTAAGGTATCCCAGGAAACTTTGTATTGAAAATAGTTATGCAGGAACCGGCGATTATAAATACCAGTTAGCTCGTCTTCAAAAATCAACCGTGAGGGATCTTTACCTATATTCAGCAGAAAATGAAAAAGTTCGCCGTATTTCATTACTTCAACCGATAATCCCAGCTAAATAAGTGAACAAGTTTAATATATTGCATCCGCAACGATGTTGGAAATCTTGCCTAAACACTTTTCCTCTTTCTCTCACTCTTCAACCCTAACGGTCTCGACCAAAACCCGTGCTGTCCCTTTTCTATAAAAGCCAAGCCTACGAGCTGCACCAACACTTAGATCAATAACACGCCCACCTCTAAACGGCCCGCGGTCATTGACACGGACGATGATAGATTTATGGTTCTCTAGATTTGTTACTCGCACGTAGGTGGGCAGAGGCAAATATCTATGGGCAGCACTGAGTCCATCAGGATTGAAGACTTCGCCATTTGCTGTCATATAGCCGCTCACCTTCCCCCGGCCTCCACCTTTATACCAAGAGGCTATCCCCTCTTCTCGATATTCCCTTGCCTCCTTCATAGACATGGGAACATATCGCTTCCCATCGACTACATACGGGGAATCCTTTACCCGACCTTGACGAATGGCCTCTTTGGGAGGAAGACCATCGATTAATTCGATTTCCTCATGGGTAAGAGGCCAACTAAGAGGTGCCATAGTGACCTTAAAGGTGCAATCGCCTGCCTTATTATAGAGCAACTTCTTGGCGGCATTCTCTGTTTGGCAGATGATCTCAATGGCGGTGGCCTTATCTATTATTATACCTTCTCTGACCTTCACCTTCATCTTTGTGCACTTATGCGTGATCTTCTTCAACTTTATAACTATGTCCAATTCCTCCGTCTCCGCCTTAATCGTCCCCTCTCCTTCATCCATGGATTGATCACAAATCGAAAACCCCATTTCCTTCAGAGCCAGCAAAACGGACCTATTTATCCTGTCAAGGTTATAACAAAACGTCTTTTCGGCAATATTAGTGTAATAATATGCCACCCCCATTGAAGTGCTTGTCAAAGCTAAGGGAGCAGTATACTGACACCCAGTATAAGAACTGACTAACAATAACAGGAGAGGCCAAAAAACCAGCACCTTCCCTAAAGGCGTGAGAAGACTTCTGTTACTTTTATATTTCATTTTTCAACCTAAAAATAAACTAGCAAAAATTATACCATGTTTTGCAATTTGGTAAAGGAGAGAGAAAAAAACCTGTTGCAACCAAGGGCAAAAATAGTTGTATTCTTTGATATGGGAAGCAAAGTGCCAAAAAAAGCCTAAATAACTGACAAAAATTGCCAGATAGGGTCAAAAACAAAACCCTCCCCCAATGAGATCTCATGGGTTTACAACTGTTAACGTCCCCAGAAAAGTCATGGCATAAATTTTGCTTAAATATTACAATGAGATGTAAAACTCCGTTAAATTAATGGTCGCAGATTAAAATCTCACAAGGGGATAGGGGGTATCCGGCAGGGAAATGAACGATAAACTTATAAAGGTCTTGTTAATAGAGGACAATCCGGGATATGCCGAGCTGATGCAAGTAGTGCTGACCAAGACCAAGGGTGCACAATTCAATCTGGATTGTGCCAAACGACTCTCCCAAGGGTTGGAGCGTCTTGGCAAAGGTGATATTGATGTAGTCCTTTTGGATCTCTCACTGCCGGACAGCAAAGGGCTTGACACCTTCTTTAAGGTGTTTGAACGAATACCAGAAGTACCTATCATAGTGCTGACTGCAACCGATGATGAAGCGCTTGCGGTGAAAGCGGTTCAGGCTGGGGCTCAAGATTATCTGGTCAAGGGCCAAGTGAATCACAATTTATTGGTGCGTTCCATACATTATGCTATTGAGCGGCACCGCATTCAAGAGGAGTTGAGGAGGCAGACTACCCGTAAGTTACGTTCAAGTGAGGCCCGTTTTCTCAACATATTAGAGAAGAATGCAGATGGCATCGTCATAGTAGATAAAGAGGCAGTGGTCCTTTATGTCAATCCAGCTGCAGAAACTATGTTTGGGCGCAAGGCAAGGGAACTGCTCGGCAAACCTTTTGACTATCCGATAGTAGCAGGTGAAACTATGGAGCTTGAAATTGGCCGCAGTGATGGGGGGAAAGTCGCGGTAGAGATGCGAGTCGTGGAAACGGAGTGGGAAGACGAAGTGGTCTATTTGGCATCATTGCGGGATATTACGGAGCGAAAAAAGGCAGAGGAGGCGCTGAGGGAAACGAATATATTTCTAAAAAGCATCTTAGAAAGTTCTTCTTCCATTTCCATTATCTCCACCGATCTAGAACACAACATTCTTTACTGGAATAGAGGCGCGGAGACTTTACTCGGATATAAGGCCGAAGAAGTAGTCGGCCGTCATAAGATAGACATTTTATATCCGGATGATGAAAAAGAGACAAAAGAGACTGTAGAAAGGGTTAGATCCTTCATATTGAAGAATAAAAAGGCAATAAGTTGTGAAATTAAAGAGATCACAAAAGATGGACGTAAGCTATGGATCAATTTGACATCTTCCCCTAGATTCGATGAAAACGGCCAATTGAAAGGGTTCTTGGGTATTGGGGAAGATATCTCCGAGCGCAAGCGAGCTGAGGAGGAGCTTAGACAGAGTTCGGAGAAGCTGCAAAGGGCCATGGATGGAATTATTCGGGCCATGGCCTTGACAACCGAAATTAGAGATCCCTACACCGCAGGCCACCAACAACGGGTTGCCAATCTGGCTTGCGCCATAGCTAAAGAAATGGGCCTCCCGGAGAATAAAATCAGGGCAATCCATACGGCCGCAGTAATTCATGATATCGGCAAGATATATATACCCGCTGAGATTCTCAGCAAACCCGGCCAGTTAACTGAGATTGAGTTAAGTTTGTTCAAAGCCCACCCGCAAATCGGCTACGATATCCTAAAAACCATAGAATTCCCATGGCCTGTTGCACAAATTGTACTTCAGCATCACGAGAGGATGGATGGTTCTGGGTATCCCAGAGGGCTTTCGGGTGAAGAAATCCTCCTAGAAGCAAGGATCTTAGGCATAGCTGATATTGTAGAGGCTATGGCCTCTCATCGGCCTTATCGACCGGCTTTCGGTATAGAAAAGGCCCTAAAGGAAATCTCGGAAGAAAAGGGCATTCTCTATGATCCTGAGGTAGTAGATGCCTGCCTGAGGCTATTTAGAGAAAAAAAGTTTACGTTTAACTGAAAAATCCCCCTTTTCACCTCCTTACCATAATATTGAGCTTGCATCAAACTCAGCAATACAGTAGAATTCTCATTGATCCTTATCGCTAAGTTGATCTCCTACAGCGATAAACGGGGACATTCGGTGAGGAAAGAGAGGTTTCCTTCAACCCCTGCCATCCGCACCTTAAGAGAAAATGGCGCCAGATTTTTAGTGCGTCCATACAAATACCAAGAAAAGGAAGTCGCTGCAGCAGCAGCTAGGGAGTTGGGCGTTGATGAACACTTGGTGATCAAGACACTGGTCATGGAAGATGAGCAGAAGAGACCCCTCATCATAATGATGCATGGGGACAAACAGGTATCAACTAAAGCCTTAGCAAGGGCGATGGGAGCTAAATTCGTTACTCCTTGTGAGCCAAAAGTTGCGCAGAAACACACGGGTTATATGGTAGGAGGCATTTCCCCCTTTGGAACAAGGAAACGTCTTCCCGTCTATATTGAAGAGTCTATTCTGGATCTTGAAAGAATATTCATTAACGCTGGTAAAAAAGGCCTGCTAGTCGAAATCTCCCCGGCTGAACTGGTAAGGATACTAAACCCCACAACTGTCAATGTGGCGAGGTAAGAAGATGTTTTTTCTGCCCTTCTTGTTCATCTATTTCATCCTCTTTTTGTTCTTTCTGCTACTTATATTCTTTTTTGTTCAGATGGGCCTTATGACCATAGCATTTCAAAAGCTAGGTATCCCCCCTCAATATCTCCTTCTATTTCTATTTATGTCCCTGCTGGGTAGCGTAGTGAACATACCCATAGCTCGGCTCAGAGGGGAGGTGGTGACACAAGAGGCATTAATTAGACTTTGGGGATTCCGCTATCGAATACCCACCTTTAGTGTAAAAGAAACCACTTTGGCCATCAATGTAGGCGGGGCTATAATCCCCGTACTCCTCTGCCTCTATCTCTGGGCCGGCCTCCTTTTTACTTGGAAGGTGGTCTTGGCCACAGCGGTGGTTGCCTTTATTGTTAACCACTTAGCAAGACCCATCCAAGGGGTGGGAATTGCTGTTCCTTTTTTCATACCCCCCCTCTTGGCTGCCCTACTTGGTATCTTACTTGCTCCAGAGGTCTCCCCAAGGGTTGCCTATATTTCGGGTACCATGGGGGTTCTTATTGGAGCGGACATAATTAACCTCAAGAAGATAAAGAAATTAGGTGCGCCTGTAGCCTCTATCGGAGGTGCAGGGACTTTTGACGCCATCTTCCTCACAGGTATCATCGCTGTCCTTTTAGCCTGAGCCGTGCTACCAGATCTGAAAAACCTCACCCTAGAGGAACTGGAAGCATTTATAGCCGGATTTGGCAAGGAGAGGTACCGGGCCAGACAGATCATGAAGTGGCTGTACCATCACCGGGTTTCCACCTTTGAGGAAATGACTGATCTTGCCAAGGAACTTCGTACAAGACTCTCCCGCAAAGCCCGCATCAGTTCTTTGAAGCTCCTCGCTGTGCAGACCTCCAGAGATGGGAGCAAGAAATACCTCTTTGAATTGGAGGACGGGGGGCTAGTGGAAAGCGTCCTCATCCCCGAGGAAGGACGCCTTACCTTGTGTATATCTACTCAGGTAGGCTGTGCCATGGGGTGCCGCTTTTGCCTCACCGGAAAGGGGGGGTTGGCCAGGGATCTCACCACCGGAGAAATCCTGAACCAAATATTGGGGGTTGCCCAAGGCTTAAATGGAAAAGAAAGGATCACCAATATAGTTCTTATGGGCATGGGGGAACCGCTCGCCAATTACGAAAATGTCACAAGGGCGCTGAAGGTGATGACCGCAGATATAGGGCTTGGTTTGTCCTACCGGAGGGTGACACTTTCCACGGTTGGGCTCATCCCACAGATGAAGAGGCTTTTCAAGGATGGTGTGAGATGCCGGCTTGCCGTCTCTCTAAACGCCTCCACACAAAAGGTTCGCAGCTATCTGATGCCTATCAGTAAGAAATATCCCCTACAGTCCCTGCTAGAGACATGCCGTCGCCTTCCTCTGCCACCCAGGGAGAGGATCACCTTTGAATACGTTTTGATTCGAGGGATAAACGACAGCGAAACAGATGCCCAAAGATTGACCCGCATTATTAAGGGGGTAAGGTGCAAGGTGAACCTCATCCCCTACAATGAATGTCCAGACTTACCCTTTAATAGGCCAACGATCCAAACCGTCCTTCTTTTTCAAAGGATTCTGATAGAGGAAGGATATACTGCCCTCCTTCGGGAAAGCAGAGGGGAGGATATCTCAGCCGCCTGTGGCCAACTGCGGGGCAGGATCAAAGGATCTTGATCTCCCCTTCTTTCACCTCAGCGAGGATCCGAAGTATACCTCTTAAGGTCTCTTCTGTTACATCTTCCCCCTTTGTTATCTTCAAAACAACCCCTTTAACCCCTCCATTCACGCCTTGAAAAAGCGCCCTGTGTAGTTTGCGCAGAAGGATGGAGTCCTGCAAGGGCTTTATCCCCGCCAACAAGAACCAAACCTCTCTCTCTTTCTCCTCACAAATATCCCTTTTGCCTAATTTGAGCCTTCTCTTTATCGTCTCTAACTCAGAGGGATCACCTTGAAAGCAGAGGATTAAAGATGGAAAAGAAGGTCTACCCCTGTAGATATCTTGAAGGTGGGAGAGGATACGCTGGGGCAACTCTTTTCCCCCAAAAGACTTTTGTTCCCATTCGGTCTGATTCAGCTCGAAGTAACGGTAATCCTTCTTGTACATAAAATAGAGTTCTTCTAACTCCCTCTGTTTTTGGGGATCTAGTTGTACATATCCCTTGTATTTTGTACGCAATAATTGCTGTAGTGCCCTAGCTTCCGCAAATTTGGCGTTGATCTCCTTATATCTCTCCTTAATCTCCCTGGCCGCCGTAGAGGAGTAACCCCGTTCTGGATTGAAGACCCTGCAGAGCTCCCTAAATTCATCATATCTGTCTTTGATGTAGTGATAGGTCCCCATTAGGCTTCTCTCCAGCCCCTGAACATGTCTCTTGATATTTATCTCGTTGAGGGACATAGCTCTACTGGGAGATCCTGTCTTTACCTTGGGAGGTCCCCACGGAATCGGTCAAGGCCAATTTGAAGACCTCATCGGCGGATTCCACAAAGATAAACTCCACCCCTCCCTTCAGCTCTTCCCCGATTTCCTCCACGTCACCGCGGTTGCGGGCAGGCAGGATTACCTTCTTGATCCCTGCTGCCTTGGCCGCCAATACCTTCTCCTTAATTCCACCTACCGGCAGAACCAGTCCACTGAGGGTAATCTCCCCAGTCATGGCCACATCGTCCCTGACCGGCCGGTCTGATAATACAGACGCTAGGGCACAGGCAATAGCAATCCCTGCAGAGGGACCATCCTTAGGGATGGCGCCAGCAGGAACATGGACATGGAGGTCATATTTTTCGAAGAAATCTTTATCAATCCCAAGCTCCTCTGCCCTGGTACGTACATAGCTTAACGCCGCCTTGGCCGATTCCTGCATCACCTCCCCCAAATGGCCGGTGAGGGAGAGTCCCTTCTTACCAGGCATTTTGGCGGCTTCAATAAATAGGATATCACCCCCTGCCTCGGTCCAAGCCAATCCCGTAACCACACCGGGACGGGAGGTGCGCATTGCCACTTCAGAGAAATAACGTTCAGGTCCCAGGTAATCACGGAGGTTCTCAGGGGTGATGGTATCCCCCGTCCCCTCTCCCTGTGCCTTTTTGAAGGCTACCTTGCGGCAGATCCTTGCAATCTCTCTCTCTAGGCTCCTCACCCCTGCCTCTTTTGTATAAGAAGAGATAATTTTCCTTATTCCCTCATCAGTGAAGTTCACCTCCGCTGCTTCTAGGCCATGTTCCCGCATCTGTTTGGTGATGAGATATTCCTTGGCAATGGCAATCTTCTCCTCCTCTGTGTAACCTGGCAACCTTAGAATCTCCATCCTGTCACGCAAGGCAGGATGAATAGTCTCCAATACATTTGCGGTGGTGATAAAGAAGACCTTGGATAGATCAAAGGGGAGATCGATATAATGGTCTCTAAAGGCGACATTTTGTTCTGGGTCAAGGACCTCTAACAGCGCTGAGGATGGATCTCCGCGAAAATCAGCACCCACTTTATCGATTTCATCGAGCATAAAGACCGGATTCTTTGAACCAGCCCTTCTGATGCTCTGGATAATGCTGCCCGGCAAGGCACCAATGTAGGTACGGCGATGGCCTCGAATCTCAGCTTCGTCTCTCATCCCCCCGAGAGAGATCCTCACAAACTTTCTCTCTAGGGCCTTGGCAATAGATTGGCCTAAGGAGGTCTTGCCTACTCCGGGCGGACCGACGAAACAGAGAATAGGACCCTTCATTTCCTCTCTGAGCTTTCTCACCGCCAAATATTCGAGGATCCTTTCTTTCACCTCTTTGAGGTCGTAGTGGTCCTCATCCAAGATCTTCTTGGCCCTATCCAAATCCATATTATCGTTAGTCTCACGATTCCAGGGGAGTTCTATCAACCATTCAAGATATGTCCTTATGACCCCATATTCGGCAGAGGCTGGAGGAACTTTCTCAAGTCGGCTTAATTCTCTCTCGGCCTCCTTCATTACATAATCGGGGAGGTTCGCTGTCTCCATCTTCTCGCGGAACTCCTTGATCTCCACCTGGAGCTCATCCTCCTCCCCTAGCTCTTTCTTGATGGCCTTAAGCTGTTCGCGGAGGAAATATTCCCTCTGGGTCTTGGTCATCTTATCTTGAACCTCTGACTGGATCTTAGTGCCCAGCTCCAACAACTCCATCTCCCTTTGAAGTATGGCAGAAACCTTCTTTAACTTATCCTCAGCGGAGTCCAGCTCTAAAATCTCCTGCTTCTCCTCGGGCTTCATCTTCACCATGGTAGCGATGAAATAGACGAGACGGATAGGCTCTTCTATGTTCATGGCCGCCGCCTGGAGCTCATCGGGAATATAGGGGACGAGGCTGATCATCTTCTGATATTGCCCAAGGACGGCCCGCATGAGGGCCTCCACCCTCTCATCCTTCTCCTCCCGCTCCTCCACCACCCGGACTTGGGCCTTAGGGAAGGGGTCGTCCTGGGTTATCTTCTCAATGACGACCTTTGTCGCCCCCTGAGCCAACATGCGCATGCTCCCATCGGGGAACTTCAGCATCCGATGAATAAGGACGGCAGAACCCACCTGGTAAAATTCCCCCCTTTCCTTATCTTTAAGCAAAAATGTTCCTACGATCCTGCCGTGAGAAAGGGCATAGTCGACGGCAGAAATAAGTTTTGGATCCTTGATTATCAAAGGGACCAAGGTATAAGGATATATAACCATATCCTCCATAAGCAAAAGGGGCAGCTCCGGGGGGATCTTGGGCGCTTCTACCTTCTCCCCTACCCCCATGACCTTATCCTTTTCCTCTTCCATATCTCCACCTTTACCTAATTTCAACGACTACCCTCTTCCCCTCTGCAGCAGGAGAGGTGAGCTTCTTTACTGTGATGGTCAGAAGACCATCTTTGTAAACGGCCTTGATAGCTCCTTCATCAATCCCCTCTGGGAGGGGAAAGCTGCGCTCGAATTCATTATAGTTTATCTCCGCCTGATGATAGGTGCGCCACTTCCCCACAAACTCATCCCTTCTCACTCCCCTGACCGTCAAGATTCCTTCGTTCATGGTGACGGAAAGGTCATCTTTTTGCACACCAGCAATTTCCACCTTTATCACCCACGCCTCATCCGTCTCATATACATCGGCCAAGGGTTGCCACTTCCCCTCCGGGGAGGGAAGAACTTTGCTGGGGGCCAAAAGGTTGAAAAAGTGCCGTTCGGCTTGGAGGTGTAGCCTCCTCATCTCCTCAAAAAGCTCCTCTGCCTCCTTAAACATCTTTTTTATCCTCCTAAAGGGTTCGTTACCCATTTCGCCAAAGGAAAAGACCTGTTACCTCATCATATTTCCTCTCCAAGGGTTCCCCTTCCAACTCTTGGATGAGGGCCTCCCCGGCGAAGAGGATGGTAGGGGACATAAGATGACCTCCATAGGTCTTTCCTCCGGCATCCGAGAGGAGGATATGGGCATGGACCATGACGGTGCCATCCTTCAGTGAGATGTTCCCCATACAGGAGGTGATCTCCAAACCCCCGGAGATCTGTCTGCTTCTATAGAGTCTATCTTTTTGGTCGTAGTATCCGATGGTCGCTTCTTGCACCGCCCCGATTACCGATAAAAAGCCCACCCTTACCCC
Organism: Deltaproteobacteria bacterium; assembly: GCA_003646745.1. Classification (GTDB taxonomy): domain Bacteria; phylum Desulfobacterota; class B13-G15; order B13-G15; family RBG-16-54-18; genus B11-G15. Next base: position 21,205 of record QMLM01000002.1, read on the forward strand.
TCTCTTACGGCATTGCTCGGTCAGCACCTCCAGGAGATCTGCACCATGAGGTAATCTGATCAAATAGGTATCCTTTATCCTCACCCTTACCTCCCTCCTAAACAAAAGATAGTCTAATCTACTATAGTCGATCTGATAGATGATGGCAAGGTACTTTATGAGGCTTATTGACGGAGGACTGAGGTAACTCGCACCTCCACCTCCTTGAGCCACTCATCGGAATAAGGAGAGGTCCCCTTCAGGCCCTCGTCCAAAGGGTCCTGGGGGTTAAAGTTCTGGAGGGTCAGAGAGGAGGACCCGCGGAGTTGGCGGGCTAATTGGAGCAGGTCCTCCTCCCTGTGGAGGGCTGGTACTACGGTGGTCCTAAACTGATAACCGACCTTTCCTGACTTGAGAAAGGTAATACTCTCCTTTATCTTTCCCACATCTACTGGCACACCGCAAGCCTTGGCATAACTTACCTCATCCAAGGGAGCCTTGACATCCATGGCCACAAAATCCACCAATCCCTCTTCTATTAGATACCGCAACACCTGGGGGCGGCTTCCGTTGGTATCGAGCTTGATAAGCAGACCTAAGCTCTTGATCTCCTTTATAAGGGCGGGGAGATGAGGGTGGATGGTGGGCTCCCCCCCGGTGATGCACACACCATCCACCCACTCCCTCATTTCATCAAGGCGGTTTAGGATATATTCCAGGGGGATGTCTTCATAACCCTCTGGATTTAGGACCAACGAATGATTGTGGCAAAAGGGGCAGCGAAAATTACACCCTGGTAAAAAGAGCACAGAGACCACCTTTCCAGACCAATCCACAAAGGATGTCTCCAGAAAGCCTTTGATTTTGATGCCCTCCTCGGGTTTCCCCCGGGGCAGACACGCTATAAAGTCCTTTTTCAGCTTCATTGGGCCCTTATTACCCCATGGATCTCCTGGATGGTGGGAACTGAACCCCGCCATCCAGCCAGAACCCTTTCGTCTTCGTCCTCGACGATGATGGTAGGGGTAGAGAGTACACTATAGAAGGCGGCCTCAGCAAGACCATCAGGGGTCTCAAGGTCATAGTAAAGTACCCGAAGACCCTCTCGTTGAAGGACACCCCCTATCTCCTTGGCAGCGGGGCATTTGGGACACTCACTTTTGGTAAATATCTTGATATATCCCATCCTTGCACCTCCCTATTGCTAAGTGAATTCCACCTCCGCACCATCCGCCTTCCTCTTCATGAAGCCCTGATTGCGATACCTATCCCTCAACTCCCCCAGTTTCCCCTTGTTCCAGCTGGAGATCTTGGTAAAGTAGCCGGTGATGCGGGTGATGCCATCTATATCTTCGGAGCCACAATAAGGGCAGCGTTCCCGCAGGCCCCGGGAGGTGCGTGCACACTGATTACATGTGGTGAACTCTGGGGAGAAGGCGATCTGGTCATTCTGGGTGTGCATAAAGGTCTTTGTTACGAAATTGGCCAAAGACTCAGGCGAAGGCTTCGCCTCCCCCAACCAAATATGGGTGAGGGAGCCAGCCTCAATGAGAGGATGAAAAAGCCCTTCCTGCCTCACCCTCTCTATAGGATTTATCACGGCGGCATTGCTCAAATAAGTGGAGTTGGTGTAATAGACCTCCCCGCGAGCGATATCTCCCTTTACGATGTGACCTGCCTGTGGGGAGTGAAACCTCAAGTCCAGCTTGGCGAACCTGTAAGCGGTGCTCTCTGCCGGTGTCTGCTCTAAGACAAACCTCATCCCATACTTCTTGCTCATCTTGTCGGCCAATAGCTTCATATGGGCGATCACCTTCAGACCGAACTTGAAGGCCTCCCTGGAGCTATGCATCTCTTGGCCGGTATGGATCTTGACCATCTCGTTGAGCCCCACCATGCCGATGAGGTAGGTGGCTCGGTGCATCCTAAGATAAGGCTCACCGTCCTGGCTCATGGTAAGCAAGGCCAGGGGACCCTCCTCCCCCAACGAGAGGAGTCTCTCCAAAAAGGCCTTCTTCTCCAAATGGGCCTTTACGGCTACCTCCATAAAACGGGAGATATTTTCAAAAAGCCTGGTATCATCCCTTCCAGATATGTAGCCGATGCGGGGCAGATTGAGAGTGACGTTCTGCAGGGCGCTGTAGCGCATCTTCCATGGCCGCTTGGCATCCTCCAAGTCTGAGGCCTCCAGCTTAAAACTCAACCTGCAGCATTCCGATATCTTGGCCGTCTCTCCCCGATCAAAGACAAAGTAGGTATTCCCCTTCTCAGAGGCGGTCTCACATATATGATGCAAAAATTTCTCGTGACCAGGAGTGATGAAAAAGTCCTCTGTGATATGGACCAAGGGTTTGGGAAAGAAGAAGGGACGACCTGCCCCATCTCCTTCATTGTAGACCTCAAAAAGGGCCCAGACGAACCGTTGTGCCTCCGTCCTGTAGTCCTTGTATGTCTTGCCGGTAAACTCCCCCTTCGGGCCAATGGCCTCAACGTCACGGAAGTGTTTGGGGACCTCCCAATATAGGTTGAGGTCAGTGAAGATGGCCTGCCCTCCCCGGGCCACTGCCTGCTGAGAGAACTCAAAGATGAGCATCTGGGCCAGTTGCTTCACCTCCGCATCCCCCATTCCTTCCAGATAGGGCGCAAAGAAGATATTTACCGCATCCCATCCAATGGCCCCAGCAAAATGGCTCTGCAGGGCCGCGGCGAACTTTACCATATGGGCCAGTAGCACCTCCGGGTGCTTAGCAGGTTTGGCCATGGAAATGGAGTTGGGAAGATTGAGCCCAAATTTCTTGATGTATTCCAGGGATTGACCGCTGCAATAGGGGCGGTCGATGAATCCCAAATCGTGCAGATGGATGTCACCCCGCATGTGAGCATCAGCCACCTCTTGAGAGAAGACCTCCAGCAGGGCATATTCCTTTTTGATGGTCTCGGCTAAGGTGAGATTTGTGGCCTCAGGCCCATGGGGGACATTGGCGTTCTCTTTGTTAGGGTGCACGATCAATTGATCTACATCATATAGAGGCATCCCGAGCCTGGTATGCTGTCTGCGGGCCTCCTCTAGGCCACGCTCAATGAGTTTGGCATCCACCAACTCGCGAATGAGAGGGGCAGTAACCATATTGATCTTACTGCTTCTGATGATCTCCTCCACCTCCCGGCTGATGGCCTCAGCGGTGTCGGGATCGATAAAGGTCTCCCTCATCAGGGCATCTACGATCCTTTGACGGTCCCACCCCTCAATACTCTCCTCAGAGGTGCGCACAAAGAGGGCCATATCAGTGGTATCTCCTGCAGAAATCTCCCTCTGCCTCTTCCTCAACTCGACTACAGAAATCATAATAATATCATCTCCTGATGTAATATATTGTATTCGAAGAGAGAAATACCACAACATATAGTATTAGTCAAGAAAAATTTTGCCGTGAACAAAATTTTTCCTGATCCAGGAATATAAGCATCATTTTTGTTGGGCGATTGAGAGAGGTGGGAGGGCAACTTTTAATCAGGGCAGCAGTAGTCCTTCTGCCCTCGATTCTCCCAGGCGGGTGACGATGATGGCAGGCTGGTCCTGGAGGGGGCATTTGTATTCGCATATCCCGCAGCCGATACACAGATTTATATCTACATGAGGACGCCTTATCTTTCTGCTGCCCTCTTTGGTCATCACCTCTACTATCTCAAACCTTATGGCCTTTTCAGGAGTTGGGCAGTGCTCCTCGCACACGATGCACTCTACCCCTTGAGAGTAGGGAATACAACGACTTTTATCGATATAGGCGAGGCCGATTTTGGTGCGGGTTTTCTCCTGCTGGGAGAGTTTTCTGATGGCTCCGGTGGGGCATACCTGACCGCAGAGGGTACAATAGTACTGACAATAACCGACCCGAAAATCAAGCCTAGGCGTCCAGATCCCCTCCAGACCTGCTTCAAGAAAGGAAGGCTGTAGGCCGTTGGTAAGACATACCTTCAGACACTCCCCACAGCGCATACAACGGCGCAGAAACTCCTCTTCCGCAAGGGCGCCAGGTGGGCGGATCAACCTCCCCTTCCTTCTCTTATAGAGGGGATTGATTCTCAGCAGTGGGACGATGAAGACCCCGGAGACGGCGGCGGCGATGAACCCGCGTCGGTGCAGATCAATCCCCGCTGTTCTTCTTCTTTTGGTGGGAGAAAAACCGAATCTCACGGCGTCCTGGGGGCATATCTGTTGACACTGCCCACACAGCACACACTCTGCCTTCTTCCACTGCCCCTTCAGGTCTGCCGCCGCCCCCAGACGGCATTCCTGGACACATAGACCGCAGGAGTTGCACTCTTCCCCTACCCCCCTTTTGATGGGACTAATCAAGGTGACGATCCCCAGCAGGGCCCCCAGGGGGCAGAGGTGCGTGCACCAAAACCGCCTCCGATAGAGGTTTGCCACTAGGATTGCCGCTAACAGAAGACCAACAAAGAGGCCCTGAGAGAAGAAGGGCTGTCGAAAGGCCAGAATATAGCTCTTTAGGAGGGAATATATGGGCTCGGAAATGGCCCTCACTCCTGGTATATCAATCCGATAGAGGAGGCCGAAGAAGGCATGGGCCATCAGGTTCAGTACCGGCTCCACAGCCACGGCCAAGGAGCGGATCAGGAGGCAGATGGGATCAAAAATACCCGTTATCTGCAAGGTGAAAAGGGAGCTAACCAATAAAAAAACAAGGATATAGTAC
>QMLM01000003.1 GCA_003646745.1 Deltaproteobacteria bacterium
GATCGGGATCATGGAGTCTCTACAGGAGGATCCCCGGTTTGATCCTGCCCTTACCGCTCAAAAGTTTTTGACCAACTTCCACCCCTTCCGGGGCTACGGCGCCCGTATCTATGGCGTCATGGCCCGGCTGCGTCGGGGGATGTCCTGGGATCAAGTGGGGACCGATAGCTGGGGAAACGGCGGTGCCATGCGTATCGCTCCCATAGGCTTCTTCTTTTATGACGATAGAGATAGGTTGACCCGCAACGCCCTGCTTTGCACCCAGATCACACATAAGCATCCCCAGGGACTAGCTGGGGCGCTGGCCCAGGCACTAGCGGTGGGGATAGCTGTTGAGAAGGGGATGAAGGGAGAGGATATAGATACTTTGGCCTTTTTGGAGGAGATCGCCCGGAGGGTGCAGGATGTGGACCCCCATATGGCAGCAGAGCTTGGGCGGGTTGGGGAGATAGACAGGGGAGGTGAACTAGAGGAACGGATAGGGCGAGTTGCCTTCAGTTTTCTCCGAGATGTGAGCGCCGCTGGGGCCGTGCCGGCGGCCATTGCCTCTTTTGTACTCAACGACAACCTTCGGGACACGGTGGTCACAGCGGTAAATTGCGGCGGGGATACCGACACCATCGGGGCCATGGCCGGTGCCATTGCGGGTGCTTATTACGGGTTTTCCTCTATTCCTCCAAAGTGGCTCTCCTGCCTGGAAAATGGTGAGAAGGGAAGGGACTACGTGACATCACTTGCCGAGCAGTTAGCTCTAATAAAGGCTCAACACAAGGGATGGATTTGAGGGTAGGGGTCTTTCTGGATCGAGACGGCACCATCAACCAGGAAGTGGGCTATATGAGCAACCCCGAGGCGATAGAGCTTATCCCCGGGGCCGCCCGGGCTATACGTCTGATCAATTGCCTCGGCCTGCGGGCAGTGGTGGTGAGCAATCAGTCTGGGGTGGCGCGAGGGTACTTCCCTTTATCCATGGTAGAAGAGGCCAACAGGAGGCTGGAGTTGCTCTTGGCTCAGAAAGGAGCTCATCTGGATGGGATATACTACTGTCCCCATCGTCCGGAGGATAGTTGCCCCTGTCGCAAGCCTGAGCCTGGTCTGTTGAAGAGGGCTGCTGCGGAGTTGGGGATAGACCTCCGCAGCTCATATATGGTGGGAGATAGGGCTGAGGATATAGAGACGATCCATCGTGTGGGGGGAAAGGGGATATTGGTGTTAACGGGATATGGGAAGCAGCAAAACGATTGGTTAGGGAACCCCCCGGATTTTGTCGCCAGGGACCTTCTGGAGGCGGTCTATTGGATATCTTTACAGGAAGGAGCAAAAAGGAGGCAAGAGATGGCGATTAGCAAAGAATTGTTGGATATACTGGCCTGCCCCAAATGCAAGGGAGACATTGTGCTGACGGAAAAAGGTGATGGGCTTATTTGCAAGGCCTGTAAGCTCATCTACCCTATCAAGGATGATATCCCTGTGATGCTTATTGAGGAAGCTCTGCCCTACGAGGAGAAGAAAGATTGAGGGAACAGAAGGTCTCTTTCCCCTCTCGAGACGGCCTGATGTTGGAGGGACTCCTCTATAAAGGGCAGCAGGGGAGGGGGAAGGCCATCCTGTGCCACCCTCACCCCCTTTACGGCGGTGATATGTACAGCAATGTAGTAGGGTCCCTGCAGGATATATTGGCTGAGGGTGGTTTTTCCACACTCCGGTTCAATTTCCGCGGGGTGGGGGGTAGTGAAGGCAGTTATGGTGAGGCCGCCGGGGAGTTAGAGGATGTGCGGGGCGCCGTAGACTTCATCGCTGCAGAGATGGGTCACCCAGTTTATCTGGTGGGGTACTCCTTCGGGGCCTATGTAGGGGCAAAGGCAGTGCTGGGGGATGAGAGGGTAAAGGCCCTTGTATGTATCTCACCACCGATCTATTTTTACGACTTTACCTTTCTAGCATGGGATGAGAGACCGAAGCTTCTCATAGCGGGGGATAGAGACTTTGTATGTCCATTAAAAAAATTAGAGGAATTTTCTCTTACTCTTGCTCATCCCAAATTTGTCCACATCATCCCTGGGGCGGACCACTTCTGGTGGGGCTTTGAGGATCCGTTGGCGGCTCAGGTGATGGATTTTCTCCGGGACCTTTGGCCGGATAGAGGACCTTAGCTATCCACCACCCCCATCGATAGAGGAGTTTGTACCACCTATATCTTTTTAGATAGGCCATTATGTAGGGACGGATCTCCTTGTTGCCCACAAGGTAAGCGCGGCAGAAGATACTTTTATCCTCTTTTGTCAACGGGAGCCCCTCCCCTCTGAGCTTTTCTGCCGAGCGGTCTAACCTCCTCAAATTTTTTACCCTCTGGGAGGGGGAGAGCTGCACGGAGCTCTTGGATTTGTCGAAGTCTATCAGATATACCTTAAGTCCCTCCTCCTCCACTAAAAAGTTCTTGAGGTGAAGATCAGCGTGATATATCCCCTCTTGATGCATCTTTCTCACCAGCTCCCCGGCCATTTTTATGACCTCTCGCCTCTCCTCGCCATGTGGCTGTTTGGAGAGGAAGCTAATAAGATCTACCGCCCCGGGAAGGTATTTGGTGATGAGGTATCCCCTGTACCACTTCCCCCATCCTCGCTCTAATATGGCCGCCAGGATCTCCAAGGTCGGTATGCCGGCTGATTTCACCTTCTCGGCAACCTCTACCTCTCTAAAAGGGCGTTTGCCAAAAAGAAATAGATCACCACTGAGGCGGCGCAACAGCCCTCCATGGCGATATTTCCTGACGGCCACCTCCTCTTGCCCCTTAATGAGGAGTATTTCCCCCCTTCCGATCATCTTAGGCAGGGGAGGGATTCTCGCCCAAAGTCCTGCAGGGTCCAAGAGCCCCTGGCGGCGCAGAAGATCTTCGTAGCCAGCCCGCACCAATATCTCCCTCCTTCCCTCCCGCAAAAGGCAGTAACCCGAAGGAGGGCTGATCCTATCCTTTAACACTAAATTCCAGATCACGAAGCCTCTCCTCAGCAGTAATGGTCATCTCCACCCCAGCATTAGAGAATACATAAAAAGGGCCCTTGCCCTCAAAGCTCTTCTTTGCTATGACCTTATCAACGACATGGCCAAGGAGACCAGGTTTTCCACCTTGTAAAGGCCGTAGGGAAATGATCTAGAACGCCTCTTAGAGAGCCTAATCCCCATTAAAACCGAGGCTGAAGATATCACATCGGTGAGGGAGTGTACAGCATCGGCCATCAGGGCTACACTTCCGGAAAAAAACGCTAGCAGATATTTGATCACCGTGAGGAAGGCGTTGAGGGTGATGGAGAGCAGGGCAATCTTTTCACTTCGTTCAAGGCTCATTTCATCATGGTGAGCAGTTTCACCCCATGGCGGTGGAGTTGGCGAAAGGTAGCTCCTTGGCTTACATAACGCAGCACCTCGTGTTCATCTACCACCTGAGATCCCGAGATGGCATCTATGCCGTACTCAAACAGAAGGGGGGTTAAAGGGGCCGTGGGGCCTATCAACATCACAAAGCTACCTCGGCATAAATCTAACAGTGACTCCAGGGTATGGTTGATAAGGGAGGTGCCTGTTATCCCCACCACTTGGCATTGGGGAAGGATGTCCTTAGCCCTTTCCGCCTCCAGATCCCCTTGTTGTGGTCTTTTCTCGATGACCCATAGGTGACGTGCCACCTTTTTTAACGCTGGAACGAAAGGGAAATGGCCTATAATGGCCACATCTTTACCTTTCCCCTTGGCGGCCAAGATATCAAAGGCATTGGTCTCAGAACACCTCTGCAGTTCTATCTTCAGCAGCGAGTTTATGGTTGCCATCCCTATCGATGCTTCCAACAGATGTGAGGAGAGGGCCAAGTGCGCCAACTCTCCGGCACTTCTGTCTGTGAGTTCACCTGCCTCCTGTACAGCAGGGGTCCGATGGGGGTGGTCTTCGACCATCGTAGAGGCAAGGCCGCAGCCTCGCGTAGCTACAGCTGTCCAGAACGGACCCACCCTCACCTTCCGCACAGGGGCATCCTTCCAGGGGAGATGATCGAGGAGGGCTTCGATGATCTTCATCCTTTATTCCTGCTCTCTCCTTTAGGTCGGGTGTAGATCACCTTGTATTGGTCCTCCACACCTTCAAAACAGATCCGGCACCTTTGGCATTCATCGCTTTCTCCATCCGGCTCCTCCACAGCAGACAACGGCTCCAGATGTACCTCGAAACCCGTCTCCCCATACATACGCACCATCTCACTTAATCTAGGTTCTGCGGCGATAAAGCGCCTCTGCCATCCCTCTTTAATTAACTCTTCCTCTTTGCGGGTCATGTAGGGGTCCTCTTGTTAGCAAGGGCCTCCTGTACTTCCTGCCACATACTCTTGATGGCATCTTGGACCGCCGCACAAGGGTATTCCATCACTGTTTTTCGTTCCACCATAGCTTTAACCACTGCTACATCGAAGGGAATCTTTCCTATCAACCTCAGGCCCTTGCGCTGACAATACTGCTCGATTTGAAGGGTCTTGGCCGGGTTCAAGTCATATTTATTAATACAGATCAGGGTGGGGATGTCAAAGTGTTCGGCCAGCTTGATCAACCTCTCTAGGTCATGAATGCCTGCAACGGTAGGCTCCGTTACAATCAAGGCTAGATCTGCCCCGGTGAGAGATGAGATCACCGGACACCCAATTCCCGGGGGCCCATCTATGATGATGAGCTCCAAGTTTCTCTGTTCGGCTAAAAACTGTGCCAATTTTCTCACCTCTGCGACCAACTTTCCAGAATTCTCCTCCCCGATCCCCAGCCTGGCGTGGGTCATGGGTCCGTTGCGTGTCTCGGAGATATACCACTTACCAGAAGGGGAGTCCTTCATGGTAATGGCCTCCTCGGGACAACCAAGGGCACAGAGGCCACACCCCTCACACTCTAAAATATCCACCCTCCCATCCTTTATGGCATCAAATCGGCACAACTCAGTACATACCCCACATTGCGTGCATTTTTCCTCATCTACCACCGGCTTGCGGCCACCGATAAATTCACCTCTTTCAATGGTTGCCGGTTCGAGGATCAAGAAGAGATCAGCGGCATCCACATCGCAATCGGCCAAGACCTTATCTTTGGCCAACGAAGAAAGGGCCCCGACCAGGGTAGTCTTTCCTGTACCTCCCTTGCCGCTTATTATGGTCAACTGTTTCATCTGCTAACCCTTTCCTTCTTCATAAGGTAATCCGCAATGGCTGCGTGTAATCCTACCACCCCCAGCAGGGAGCAGTGGGCCTTTCTCGCCGGTACTTCCCCGGCTGCCTCAATAACGTCGTCGTCAGTGATCCGCAGGGCATCGTCAAGATTCTTTCCTATGGTCAATTCACTCAAGATGCTGGTGGTGGCAATGGCGGCTGCACAGCCGAAGACCTTATATTTGATATCGACGATTCTATCCCCTTCTATCTTCAAATAGAGTCAAATATGGTCACCACAGTTGGGATCTCCCACTAAGGCCACCCCGTCGGGATCCTCTATTTCGCCTATGTGCCGGGGGTTTTTGAAGTGATCGAGGATGATTTCGTTATAGACGAGATAACCTATTGGTTCAACTGGACCTTGATCCTGACGGTAAAGGTCCTCCCAGTCCCTCTCCATTATTTGCCGCCCCCTTCTACTATCTGCTTTATCTGCGCGAAGAGGTCGATAAATTTGTCCCGATACTCTGGGAGCTCTTCCGTCAAGGGGATCCCCTCTGAATAGAGCTTAGCGATCCTGCGATCCATGGGGATTTCCAGCAGGATGGGGATTCCTTCATTGTGGCAATATTCCTTTACCCCTTCATTGCCAACGTCGGCTCGATTGATGAGGACACCCATAGGGACGTTCAGCTTCTTCAACATCTGTACCGTCAGCTCCAAGTCGTTCAGTCCGAAGGGGGTAGGTTCAGCTACCAGGAGGCAGAAGTCGCCTCCCTTTACCGTCTCGATCACGGGACAGGACGTCCCTGGTGGGGCATCAAGGATGACCGTCCCCTCTTTTTTCATCAGAGACTTCTCAACCCGTATGATGGGTGCGGCCATCGGTTCCCCCACATTGAGCCGGCCATGGATGAATTCTATCCCGTCTTTGCTCCCCATTTCTATCACACCTATTTCCTTCTCCTCTTCCGTTATAACCTTTTCAGGGCAGACATACGAACAGACGCCACAACCATGACAGAGTTCATCAAAGACTAGGACGTTCTGGGGAAAGACGACCAAGGCATTAAATTCACAGGCCTCAGCACAACGACCGCAGTGGGTACATCTGTCTTCATCAATGCGGGGAATGGGAATGGTGACAGGCATCTTTTTTTCTATACGAGGTTTGAGGAAGAGATGAGCATTGGGTTCTTCCACATCACAATCGATGAATTGGATTTTCCCCAAGGCTAGGGCCAAATTGGTGGCAATGGTGGTTTTTCCCGTCCCTCCTTTTCCGCTAGCTACAGAGATAATCATCTTCCCCCCCTCAGGAGATTTTTTGCCACTTCTGTAGGTACGCCGATGGCGACCCTATCCCTGGTTATCCTTCCATATCTCCTGGCATCACTGCAGCCAAAAGAGAGGGCAATTCGCCCCTCGACGAAGGCCTCCACAGCCACATGTCCACATACCGACACTATACTCGAGAGGTCTACCTTTAGATCCTCTCCGAACTGTAGCTGGTAATCCCTGAGCAGCTTCATGACCTGTCCGGGTTGAAGATAGGACAACAGTACATCGGGTCCATTTTTTACGTTTAGACCGATTCCCTTCAGGGGACCATAGATCTTCGGCAGGTCCTCTACTAATCTTTTTGCCGTTTGCCTGCTAAAACCTCCTTCGGTATGAAATCTGTCCACCATCTCCTCTTTTCCCCCTTCATTCCAACCGAACACATAGCAGGCCCCGCGACAGTTGAGCCCTTCGGGGGTCAAGAGGAGGGGGCGGGTCAGGGACCTTGTGATGGCCTCACAGAAACGGACTCCTTTCCTGGGAACCTCCTCAACGGGTGGCAGCTCATCTCGATAGAATTTTAACCCGATCCATCTGCCCCCGAAACGCCTTTGAAATTCCTCCACCAAATCCATTGCACTCCTCCTCTCGCCATCGCACCTTGCAGAACCACAAGCACAGGATCTTCTACCTTCTCATTTTCTAACCATAGGGGTTCCACATTGGGGGCAGTTAATCTGATAGCACGGGGTCCCTATTTGATGGGGGGCAGTAGCACCACATTGGGGACAAACGCATTCTCCTTCTGGGCCAGCCCCTGCTCTGGTGCCCCCCATTCTACCTCTGCCCATACCCCTTCCTCTGCCAAAGCCCATCCCTCTACCAAAACCTCCCGGGGGGCCGGTGCCATCGCCTCTAGGCATGATATATATTCCTCCTTTCTAATTAGTTACTTTTCGCAACAGCGCTTTGGGTTGTCACAAGATACCCCTCTGTCGCAACACCTCAGGCCTTCCCCCTGCTCGGGGGCACCCTTGAAGGTGAAGGAGGTAGGAGAAAGCACCCTCTCAAGGTCCTTGCTGCCGCAATGTTTGCATTGGAGGGGGTCGCTGCTGTCCCCTATCCCCTGAAAGATCTCTGATGTTTCTCCACAGGCCAGACAGCGATATTCATAGATTGGCATCTTTAACTCCTTTTCCAAACCAGTTTAAAACCACCATGGTCCCCAAAACCACCTTCCCCTTCCTCTGCCTCTGCCCCAGCCTCCCCAGCGGGGCAAGGGTGCATAAGGAAGCAGCGGTGGGTAAAAGGTAGGGTAAAATGGTTGGTAACTCCAGCCCATCCCATACCAATAGGGAAATGGCCCCCAAAACCACCCTCTCGACATTTCCTGCACCTCCTTATAATAATTTTATATATTAATCCGCATTATAGCTTCTTCTCTACCACCTTCTCCTTCCATCCCCCCTTCCCATTCCTCCACCAAGACCTGCGTGAGGTCCAACGGTCGCTTGGGTAACCTCTTGTAGTTGGCCAGTTTTGAACCTATTGATGGTCTCCCTGACTGTGCCCGTAGCCCCTACATAGATCTTTAGCCCGGCGGCAGCAAGGGAGGAGGCGGCATTAGGCCCCACATTGCCGGTAATGATTGCCTCAGCCCCCTTATCGGTGACGAATTGAGCTGCCTGGGGACCTGCCCCCCCGGCTGCCATCATGGCCTGATTCTCCACGGCTTCGAAGTCCATGGTATCAGGGTCTACAAAGATGAAGAACTGGCAACGGCCAAATCTGGGATCTATAGGTGAATCCAAGGTATTTCCTGTAGATGTAATGACTATCTTCATGCCCTTCTCTCCTCTTTTTGGGCTTATTATCCATTAACGGTGATGCTCACAGCCCCAGGCCCCCTTAATATCACCCCGTAGGTAAGCAGTGAGGATATCCTCTAAGGGGCCCTGGGCTCCGGTGGTGACTGCTTCGATGCCGAATTGGTTGAATAGATCTATAGCCCTCGGTCCCATTCCTCCGGCAATGATCACCTGGGCCCCCTGGGACTTTATGAACTCCGGCACAGCCCCAGGGACATGGCTGTTAAAATAGGGGTTGGCAACCACCTTGATATCCAAAACCTTATTCCCATCCAGATCTACTAGGGTATAGTATGGGCACCTGCCAAAGTGGGCGCTCAAAGAGCCCTTTAATCCTTGATTGTCTTCGCTGGCAAAGGCAATTCTCATTGCCGTCTCCTCCCTTTTCAGCCTTTTTCTCCTCCCCCATGGGATTCTACGTGCTCCTTGCATCTTTTCGCTATATTCTCAAAGGCCTTTGTTGCCTCAGAGTCTGGGTAGGAGACCACATAAGGGGTGCCGCTATCAGATTTCTGCACCACCTCAGGGTCTATTGGTATGCGGCCGAGGAAGGGTACTTTCAGATCCTTTGATGCCTTTTCCCCTCCTCCCATCTTGAATAGGGGGATGAGATGTCCGCATTTAGGGCAGCGAAGGCCACTCATGTTCTCCACGATGCCGATGACCGGTACCTTCAGCATCCTGCTGAAGTTTACCGTCTTCCTGGAGTCCAAAAGGGCTACATCCTGGGGGGTAGTGACTATAATAGAACCATCTACCCCTTTTATTAGATGGGCCACACTCAACGGCTCATCCCCTGTTCCCGGGGGGAGGTCAATAATTAGAAAATCCAAATCTCCCCACTTTACATCTCCCAAGAACTGTCTAATGGCGGTGTGTTTAATGGGACCCCGCCACACCACCGGTGAATCGGGGTTAGGAAGCAGAAAGGCCATGGATATCAACTTTAGATTGGGAAGGATCTCCACGGGCTGGATCCCATCGTCTCCGCCCCGCAGAGGCCTCCAGTCCACCCCGAACATTTTGGGTACATTGGGACCGTGGATATCTGCATCAAGGAGCCCTACATAATGGCCATCTTTGGCCAAAATGGCTGCAAGATTAACGGCTACGGTACTCTTTCCCACCCCACCCTTACCACTCATCACCATGATTTTGTGGCGAATCTTCTCCAGCCTCTCAACCAGCCTTTCCTCTTCGTGTTGCCTTTTTTCCTCCTCAGTGCGGGTGCTTGCCTTCTTTTCTTTTTGACTCATTCTTTGCCTTTCTCCTTATGTTGTTTTTATCTCTTTTTCTGAAGTCGACACAGGTGATAGGGAGGGGGGGACCCCCTCCCTATCACCTCTCCTCTTCAGCGGTAAGCTCTTGAAGTCGCTTGTTGATCTCCTCCATCTGCTCACGGAGAAATTCCTGTTGGTCCTTTAGAAACTCAGCCTCCTGTTCCTTAGTGGGGGGTTGTCCCCATGGAGCGGCATAGGGTGCGTACCCATACGGCACATACCCAAGCCTAGCCCAGCCGGGAAGCCCTGTGGCCCAATACATCCAACGCCAGCCACGGCCACCCCCCCACCAACCCCTTCCTCTGCCCCAACCGGGCACATAGGGGTTGGCATAACCGGGGACCGGATAACCAGCACAGTAGCCTGCCGCCCTACCAGTCATGGGGCCGAGCCCCCACGGACCTGTTCCATCTCCCCAAGGCATGCTAGCACCTCCTTTCGTTTAGAAGTGAAATCCTCGAAAACGCCTCCTGCTCCTGCGGGGAGGGCATAGACCCATCCCCATTTGGAGCCCCTCAGTTAAGTAGAAGTTCAGGACTTCGTCCACGTTTCCCATTATCCCCCAAGTTACATCTATATTGTGTAACCTGAATATCTCCTGCAGGTACCAATCTACCCCCGCAGCGATTACTTTGGTGACCCCCTTTGAGGCAAGGAAGTCTGGAATCTCCATTGGATACAACCCAGAGATGTTCAGCCTTTCCCTGCCCACCTCCCTCCTGCCCTTCAACTCAGCCACCACAACCTCCTTCGCCAACGATAACCTAGGGGCGATGCGATCTCCATTTATGGGAATTGCGACCTTCATCAACTGAGTTTAAAGCATTTTTTATGCCAAATTTGTAGCATTTAACTATCTGTATTTACTATGAATTTTAAGTATGTTAAAAAACAAATACCTCTTTTGTTTCATAATGCAACGGCATTTCTCCGCCCTTTATTATAATTTAAGCACATTATTCTTCTGCAACAGATCGCAGCATTGTTGCAATATGCAACTATATGGAGCCCATCTTTTTTAATTTTCGCCAAAGGGTGGTCCGGTGTATTCCCAGTTCTTGGGCGGCCTTGGTCATGTTGCCGCTGCATCTTTGTAGGGTATTGATGATGTGTTCCTTTTCTATTTCTCGGATGGATCTCCTTTCTGTCGTTGAGGGCTTCTGGTTGCGCAGGTAGCTTGGGAGATGTTCCCATTGGATCTGGGGGCCTTTGCAGAGGATAAAGGCATGTTCTATAATGTTTTCTAGCTCCCTGATGTTGCCAGGATAGGGATGGTTTAAGAGGATTTTCATTACCTCATCGGAGACCCCCCGGATCTCCTTGCCGGTCTTTTTGTTGAACCTCTCTATGAAATGTTCGATTAAGAGGGGGATATCCATCCTGCGTTCCCTTAGGCTTGGTAGCTCGATTTTGACTACGTTTAGCCTATAATAGAGATCTTCTCTAAATTGTCCCAGCTTGACCAACCTTTCCAGGTCTTTATTGGTGGCGGTCACTACTCGCACGTCTGCTTTTATCGTTGAGGTTCCTCCCAGAGGTTCGTATTCCTTGTTTTCCAAAACCCGCAGAAGTTTTGCTTGTATCCCTGCAGGAATATCGCCGATCTCGTCCAGAAAGATTGTACCCCCCTCAGCCAGCTTAAACCTGCCGGGTTTGTCTCGTTTTGCATCGGTGAAGGCCCCTCTTAGATAACCAAAGAGCTCTGATTCCAATAGGGTCTCAGGAAGGGCCCCACAATTTACCTTTACCAAAGGACCATCTTTCCTGGGGCTGAGATTGTGGATGGCTTGAGCGATGAGCTCTTTGCCCGTTCCGCTCTCCCCTTGAATAAGGACGGTGGCCTCGCTGCGTGCAATGTCGGGAAGGATACGGAAGATGTTCACAATGGAGGGATGCTTGCTTATTATATCTTGGAAAGAGTACTTTTCATGGATTTCTTTGTCCAGCTCCTTGATCAACGATAGGTCACGGAAGGTCTCCACCCCCCCTATAATCTCACCCTTCTCGTCTCGCAGAACGGCGGTGCTGATGCTTACCGGGATCTCTCGGTTATATTTATCAAGGATATTCAATTCTTTATTGATGATGTCCTGTCCGCTCTGCATTGTCTCCCGCAGGGCACATCTCTCAAGACAGACGTTGGTGCGAAATATCTCATAACAGTACTGACCAATGGCCTCTTCTCTGGTGAATCCAGTTATTCTTTCTGCTGCCTTGTTGAAGGTGGTTATTCGCCATTGCTTGTCCACCGTGAATACCCCGTCGGCGATACTGTCGAGGATGATGTTGAAATAGTCTTTTTCCCTCACCATAAGTTCTTTATTTCATCTCCTGGCCTTCTATGTATCTTTCTGCCGCAGAGGCAGCAAGGGCTCCGTCCCCTACAGCAGTGGCTATCTGTCTAAGGGCCTTCTTTCTCACATCTCCGGCAGCAAATATTCCCGCCACAGAGGTAGCACAATTCTGGTCGGTGATGATGTAGCCCTGCTCATCCATTTCTACCAGGCCGCGGATAAAATCCACGTTGGGCTTCTGCCCGATGGCGATGAAGACTCCTCCCACGGCCAACTCCTTTTGTGTGGAATCCTTGACATTTTCCAGAACCAATTCCTTCACCGCGCCCTCCCCCCTAATCTCCCTTACTACTGTGTCCCAAAGAAACTCGATTTTGGGATCCCCCAAGGCCCTGCTCTGCAGGATCTTTTGTGCCCTGAGCCTGTCCCGACGATGGATCAGAAATACCTTGCGGGCAATTCTGGTGAGGTAGAGGGCGTCTTCTACGGCCGCATCCCCACCGCCTACTACAGCCACTTCTTGGTCCTTGAAGAAGGCCCCGTCGCAAGTTGCGCAATAAGATACTCCTCTGCCGGCGAATTCCTCCTCCCCAGAGACACCTAATTTATTGGCTTGGGCACCACTGGCAATGATGAGGGCGGAGGCGGAAAATCTCTTTTCCCCGGCGATGACAACCCTTTTCCCCCCCTCCAACTCCACCCTCTCGGCCTTGGTGAATTGCAGGATCTCCAGGCCGAACTTTTTCGCCTGCTGGGTAAATCTTTCGATCAATTCCCTTCCCGAGATGCCTTCTGGGAAGCCAGGATAATTTTCGATGCTCTCTGTCATATAGGCCTGGCCGCTGGGGATCATGGCCTCCAACAGGACGGTCTGTAGATGAGCCCTCGCAGTATAAAGACCCGCGGTCAAACCTGCCGGCCCTGCGCCAATGATGATCACTTGGTAATCTTCCATGTCAGCTTGTTTCTCCTCAATACTTTGATCTTGTATTATCGAATTTTGTCTAAAACATGTCAAACTTTCTATATAGATTTTCAAAAAACATAATCATTTTACATCATTTCTTCAAGGGAAATTTTTCTCATTCTTCCATTCTGCACATTGTTGAATCTTGACATAGTGGGGATTAGTGTTATATGATCAAAAAAAATCATAAAGGAAGGAGAGGGATGATTGAGAAAAGGATTGTCGATGAGCTGATAAGGATAGTAGGAAAGGATGATGTCCTCACCGAAGATGAGGATCTGGCTTCCTATTCCTTCGATGGGACGACTAACTGGGTCCACAAACCAGATGTGGTGGTATTCCCCACCTCACCTCAAGAGATATCTGAGATATTAAAGCTTGCAAACAAGCGGCGCATCCCTGTCACCCCCCGGGGGGCGGGAACCAATGTAAGCGGTGGCTCCATTCCAATAAAGGGGGGGATTGTGCTTTGCACCACCAAGATGAACCGGATCTTGAAGATAGATAAGGAAAACCTCATGGCAACGGTGGAACCGGGGGTGGTCTTGATGGACTTTAACGTCGCCCTGGCCAAAGAAGGGCTCTTCTTCCCCCCTGACCCTCAGAGTTTTCTCGCGGCCACCATGGGAGGGGTTATAGCGGAAAATGGAGGTGGTCCTGCCTGCGTCAAATATGGGGTGACCAAGCAATATGTATTGGGTCTGGAGGTGGTTCTGCCCATAGGGGAGATCATTGAGGTGGGTGGGGTGACGATGAAAAACGTAACGGGCTACGACCTCACCATGCTCTTCACCGGTTCAGAGGGAACCTTGGGGGTTATCAGCAAGGCAAACTTGGTGGTAAAGCCCCTTCCGCAGGCCACCAAGACCTTGATGGTGGTCTTCGACGATGTGGCTGTGGCTGGAGAGAATGTCTACCATGTACTCTCCAGCGGTGTGGTTCCTTCCAAGATAGAGCTGCTGGATAATTGGGTGATAAACAGCATTGAGCGACTCCAGCCTATGGGCCTTCCTAAAGATGCCGGGGCGTTGCTGCTGTTTGAGGTAGATGGAGTCCCCGAGGCGGTAGAGAAAGAGGCCAAGCAGGTTGAGGAGGTGTGCAGGAAGTATGGAGCCAGAGATGTAAGGGTGGCCAAGGACAAGGCGGAAGCCGACCGTTATTGGACGGCCCGTCGAGCAGGGTTTGCCGCTGTGTTCAGCGCAGCACCCACCGTGTTGGCAGAGGATGTGACTGTACCCAGGAATAAGATCCCTGATCTCATTCGCAAAGTCGATGAAGTATGTAAGGCGAGGGGGATTGAATATAGCGTCATCGGTCATGCGGGCGATGGCAACCTCCACCCCAGCCTACTTACAGATATGAGGGATAAGGAGAGTTTTCAAAAGGCACAAGAAGCTATGGGTATGATTATAGAGTATGCCGTGGAATTAGGTGGGGTGCTCTCCGGAGAACATGGGATCGGGTTGGAAAAGAAAAAATTTCTTAAGAAGGCCATGGACCCCATCGCAATTGAGTTGATGAAGGGCATTAAAAAGATTGTAGATCCCAACAATATCCTTAACCCCGGCAAGATTTGGGAGGAGGCTGAGGAGGCATAGGTATCTCGGTTCAGGCCAAGGGTTAGAAGTAAGAGATTAAGTTTTTAAGGAAAGGAGGAATCCTCTATGACGGTGAGCAAATGGATGCATGTCGGGACGGTACTTAAGATGAATGCCCTCAATTTCCCCGACAAACTCGGATGTCAAGATAAACATAAGACCTTCACGTTCAAGGAGTGGAATGAGAGGTCGTGCCGACTGGCCAGTTCCCTGAAGGATATGGGGGTCGGGTACCAAGAGCGTTTTGCCATCATCGCCTATAACAGGGTGGAGTGGATGGAGATCTATGCGGCCTGCGCCAAGGGTGGACAGATCGCTGTTCCCATCATGTTTCGCCTTGCCCCTCCTGAGATAGAGTACATAATTAATCACTCCGAGAGCAAGGCCTTCATCGTCGAAGAGCCCTTTGTGGAAACCATTAACAGCATCCGCGATAAGCTTCCCACCATCCCTAAGGAGAATTTCATCTACCTGGGAGAAGGAAAGGCCCCAAACGGCTATATTCACTACGAGGATGTAATGGCTAAGGGCTCTGCTGAAGAACCCGATGTTATGGTGGATGCTGCCGATACCTGGACCTTTATGTATACCTCTGGTACTACCGGCAGACCTAAAGGGGTAGTCAAAACCCACGAGAGCTATATCGCCCAATATCTCCTCAACAACATCAACATGGGGGTAAGACCTACTGACAAGGTGATGTTGGTAATGCCGATGTGTCACGTCAACTCCATCTTCTACTCCTTCCCCTATACCTATGTGACAGCCCCGGTAATGGTCTATAACATGATCAGTTTTGATCCCGAAGACCTCCTTAAGACCATTGCTGAATATAAGATTACCTTTACCTCTTTGGTACCTACCCACTATATCATGATGTTGGCATTGCCTGATGAGGTGAAGAAGAAGTATGATGTTAGCTGCATCAGGCAGCTGCTGATTTCCTCGGCCCCAGCAAGGAAGGATCTGAAATTGGCCATCATGGACTACTTTAAAAACGCCGAGCTGTGGGAGGCATATGGATCTACAGAGGCGGGGTTGGTGACTCTGTTACGGCCAGAGGACCAATTCAAGAAATTGGGTTCCATCGGACGGGAGATCTTCGGGATCGATCGGATCAAGATCTTGGACGAGAACGGCAATGAAGTACCTGTGGGGGAGATAGGCGAGCTTTACTCACGTACCCCCCAGATCTTTAAGGAATATTGGAAGGATCCCGAGAAGACTAAAGAGGTTTTTCAGGGTGAGTGGTTTACCGCCGGCGATATGGCTAAAAAGGACGAGGATGGCTATTACTATCTGGTGGATAGAAAGGCCAACATGATCATCACCGGTGGTGAGAACGTATATCCTTCAGAGGTGGAGAACGTTGTGGGTGCCCACCCTGCGATCAAGGATGTAGCGGTTATAGGGGTACCCGACCCCAAGTGGGGCGAGGCAGTTAAGGCGGTGGTAATCCTCCACGATGGCTACACACCAAGCAAGGAGCTGGAGCAGGAGATCATAGAGTTCTGTAAGGGGAAGATCGCTGGCTATAAGCGACCCAAGTCTGTGGATTTCATTAAGGACGAGGAAATGCCCCGTACCGGAACCGGCAAGATCCTGCATCGGGTATTGCGGGAAAGATATGGCAAGTGGAGCGAGGAAAAATAGTTTTAAATAAAGTTGATGCATATATGTTTTAATTTTTAGAAATGAGGCCTTAGTTTCAAGGCCTCGTTTCATTTTTGTCCCAGGAAATGCTAATCTTTTAATAAAGTAGAAGCACATGATCAAAGATTGGCCTCTCATCAAAAGCTCTAAGGGATCCGATTATTCCCTGTTCTGCGTTCGCATAGATACCGCCCTGTCCCCCCGCACGGGCAAAGCCCATGACTTCTATGTGATTGACACTCAAGATTGGGTAACTGTAGTACCTTTAACCTCTGCCTCAGAGGTGGTGATGGTGAGGCAGTTCAGGCATGGGATAAAAGGGGTTACCCTGGAGACCCCAGGGGGATTAGTCGATCAAGATGATGATCCTCTGCGTTGCGCCCAGCGGGAGCTTTTGGAAGAGACTGGGTATAAAGCCCGGGAGATGGAGTTATTGGGGCAACTTTATCCCCAACCCGCCCTCTTCAACAACCGCTTCTTCGTATACCTGGGCAGGGACGCACAGAAAGTCGCCCCCCAGTGCCAGGATGAGGGAGAGGACTTAGAGGTGGTCTTGGTACCTCTGCAAGATATCAAGGAGATGATCAGCAGGGGAGAGATAAGACATGCCTTGGTGTTGGCGGCCTTTCAACTGTTCTTCCTCCATGTAGAAGGGAGGGGGTCTTTTTAGGTGTTCACCTGGAAGATATCGGAGAAGGAAGGTGATCTAGAGGTGTTTGCCCAAGTGGAGGTGATTGGTGATGACTTATTGGTAATTCTCTGGGGTGGAACAGAGCCGCATATAGGGGCTATTGGAATGGCCCAGCCACGGCCTAGTTTAAAGGATCCCAGAACGATGAGTGCTACCAGTTCTGTATTTACCTTTTTGGGGCACAAAGAGGATATAGTGGTCAAGGAGATCTCAGAGGGGTTGGCTAGTAAATTGAACAGGAAGGTAGTGGTTGTCGCTGGGATGCATTGGGAGGGGTTGCAAGATGAGGGTATAGGGGGGGTGGTAAGGATATGTAGAAGAATTAAGGAGAAGGTGCTGCAGAAGATGGAGGGGATATGAAGCGAATTATCGTAGGGATCACCGGTTCCTCAGGTGTTATATATGGGATACGGCTGCTGGAGGTATTGAAAGACCTGAAGGTTGAGGCTCATTTAATCCTTATTGAGGCTGCCCAAAGGAACGTTCTCATAGAGACCACTTTTACTATAGAGGATGTAAAGGGGATGGCTCATAAGGTTTATGATATAGAGAACTTAGCTGCTCCGATATCGAGTGGTTCCTTCAAGATGGATGGGATGGTGATAGCACCTTGTACTATGAAGACCCTTTCTGGAGTGGCCAATTCATATAGTGAGAACCTTTTGATCAGGGCTGCTGATGTGACATTGAAAGAGGGACGCAGATTGATCTTGGTGGTGAGGGAGACACCTCTGCATAAGGGTCACCTGGAACTGATGTACAAAGTCGCTGATCTGGGGGGGATTATCCTACCTCCTATTCCCGCCTTTTACCATTCTCCCCACAGCATTGGGGACTTAATCGACCATACAATAGGGAAGATACTGGACCTCATGGGAATAGATCACTCCCTTTATAAGAGGTGGGAGGGAGTGGCCAAGATAAAAGAGGAGGATTTCTGAAATGGTTAAAGATCAACATAGCTATTGGAATCCCATCCTTGAGACCCTGCCACTAGAAAAGCTTCAGGCCCTGCAGCTGAAAAAATTCAAGCGTATTTTGGAGTGGGCCTACAACCACTCCCTCTTTTACCGCAGGCTCTATCGGGAGGCGGGGTTGGAACCAGGGGACATAAAGAGCTTAGAAGATGTTCGCAAAGTGCCTAAAATAGAGAAGGGGATGATGAGAGAGGTCCAGCAGCGCGAGCCCTTCCCCTATGGGGATATGTTGACCGTTCCTCTGGAGCAGGTGACAGCCTTTAGGCAAACCAGTGGTACCACCGGCACCCCGGTTTATCAGGCCGATACCTGGCAGGATTGGGAGTGGTGGACGGAGTGTTGGGGCTATATCCTCTATGCCCAGGGTTATCGGGATACCGATAGGGTCTTTATCCCCTTTGGCTACAACATCTTTGTCGCCTTCTGGGCCGGGCACTACGCGGCTGAAAAATTAGGCTGCGAGGTGGTCCCGGGGGGTATTGGACACCCAGCCCAGGATCCTCAAGATGCAGGAGTTGCGTTGCACCGCCTTTATGGCCACCCCTACCTATGTTCTGGGGATGGCTGATGTGGCCCGAAACAAGCTGGGGATAGATCCAGCCAAAGACCTCCATGTCCGTAAAATTACCTGTGCAGGGGAGCCAGGTGCAAGCATCCCCACCACCAAGAGGAGGATGGAAGAGGTATGGGGGGCAAAGGTATATGATCACATAGGGGCCACGGAGATCGGTGCCTGGAGCTATGAGTGTACCGAGCAGCCTGGGGGACTGCATGTAAACGAGGCCTTCTTCCTGGTGGAAATCGAGGACTTGGAGACAGGTCAGATCATCACCGAACCCGGAAAGCGTTTTTCCAGTTCGGCACGGAACTCTTCACAGATTTTGGAATGTCTAGCAGGAGGAGGGAAGAAGTGGGCAAATTTTAGCTTTATCACTTTTGGTTTGGCATAAGCTTCTTCGGAGGGTAAGGAAACTACCATTAGTCCCAAGCAGAGAATTCCCACCAAGACCATGGTTAATAGTTTCTTTTCTTTCATGGTTAATACCTCCTTTCAGAGTTAGATTAACCTCCCCACAGCCCAATTGCTGTGGCATTTTGCTACATATCTACCAACATCTTATGGTATTATTAATATTTTTATATAAAATTAATGTAAACTTATCTTTTTGAGATAGTTAGGCTAGATCAATTATTGCCTTAAGGTTCAGCACTGATTATAGCTGAGTTGAAGGGGATTGCTTTTTGGTAAGGTTTTGTTTATCATCCTCCTGATCTAGCATGTCAGGTAAAAGGAAGGATATGAAAAGAGTCTTGGTTTTAGGGGCGCAAGGTATGCTCGGACACGATCTGGTGGAAGCCTGCACACTGAGGTACGAGGTAATCGGATTGAGCAAGGAGGATTTAGACATCACTCGTCAAGAGGCGACTCGGAAGGTCATCAAAGAGATATCCCCCGATGTGGTTATAAATGCTGCTGGGTACACCGATGTAGATGGGTGTGAGAAGAAGATGCAGAAGGCCTTTACCATTAATGGGGAGGGGAGCAAGAATGTGGCTAAAGGTTGCAGGTACAGCGGGGCAAAACTGGTATATATAAGCACCGACTACATCTTTGATGGCGAGAAGGGGAGTCCATATTCCGAGGATGACACCCCCAACCCGCAAAATATCTATGGCGAAAGCAAATTGCTGGGAGAGAGGTATATTGAGAAATTTTTGGACGATTATCTCATCGTCAGGACCCAATGGCTTTACGGCAGCCATGGGCGTAATTTCGTTGAGACCATCTTAACTCTGGCCGAAGAGACGGATAGGATTGAGGTGGTGAACGACCAAGTGGGTTCTCCTACCTATACGGTAGACCTTAGTAGGGCCATTTTGACCCTCTTATCAAAAGATTTAAGGGGCATCTTTCATGTCAGCAATAGCGGTTCTTGTTCCTGGTATGAGTTTGCCTTGGAGATATTGAGGCTGGCAGGTACAGAGAAGGTAGAAATAGTTCCTATATCTTCGTGCATCCTCAATCGGCCAGCAAAGAGGCCCCTTTATTCTGTCTTCGACTGCCAAAGGTTGCGAAAAGAGGCGGGTGTAGATATGAGATCTTGGCAAGAGGCGCTGCAGGATTATTTCAATCACAGGAAGGGGTAAGATGAAGATCTGCATGATTGGCAGCGGCTATGTAGGGTTAGTGACCGGTGCCTGTTTGGCAGAATTCGGAATGGAGGTCATCTGTGTGGACAAAGATAGGGGGAAGATAAAGATGTTACAAAAAGGACACATCCCCTTCTATGAACCGGGCCTGGAGGATTTGGTGATAAAAAACATGCAGGAGGGAAGGCTTTCCTTTACTACCAGCACAGAGGAGGCGGTAAGGGCCTGCAAGGTGATTTTCATCGCAGTAGGTACACCCGCTAACAGTGATGGCTCTCCTGATCTCTCGCAGGTGGAGGCCGTGGCTAGGGAAGTTGCTGGAACTATGAACGAATATAAAATCATCGTCCTCAAGAGCACTGTACCAGTGGGGACAGGTAGATGGATCAAAGGGATAATAGAGGAAGAGCTGGGAGGAGTGGTCCCCTTTGATCTGGTTTCCAACCCCGAATTCTTGCGTGAAGGGGCCGCTGTAGAGGACTTTATGAGGCCTGATAGGGTCGTTGTTGGCTCAGAAAGTGAAGAGGCTATCGAGGTGATGAAGGAGATATACAGCGCTCTTTACCTCATCGAAACCCCCTTTGTTATCACCAACATGGAGACGGCCGAGATGATAAAGTACGCCTCCAACGCCTTTTTGGCCACCAAGATTTCTTTCATCAATGAGATAGCTAACTTATGTGAACGCGTAGGAGCTGATGTCCATGATGTGGCCAGGGCCATGGGGCTCGATGGCAGGATAGGGAGGAAATTTCTCCACCCAGGTCCTGGTTTTGGGGGATCGTGTTTCCCCAAAGACACCAAGGCCTTAGTCCACATGGCAAAAGAGCATAATTGTGAAATGGAGATCGTTAAATCCACCATCAAGGTCAATGAGAGGCAGAAAGAGAGGATGATCGAAAAGATCGAGGCTATGGTAGGAGACCTACGGGGCAAGACCATAGGTATTCTGGGCCTTGCCTTCAAGCCCAATACCGACGATATGCGGGAGGCACCCTCCATTGCTATCATCCAGGGCCTGCAGGCCAGAAGGGCAAGGATCAAGGCCTATGATCCTGAGGCCATGGGGGAGGCAAAGAAGATTTTCAAGGAAGTATTCTACTGCAAGGGCCCTTATGAGGTGGCAAAGGGAAGCCATGCGCTGGTTCTGATCACCGAATGGAACCGTTTTCGACGCCTGGACATGGAGCGTATTAAAGGGTTATTGAAAGAGCCAATCTTCATCGATTTGAGGAATGTATACGAACCACAGCAGATGCGTCAGTTGGGGTTTAAATATTGCGGGGTGGGGAGGTGATGGATTGGATATTTGTCGGAGATGCCCACTTCACCCAAGGGGATGGGGACAGGAGAAGGCGCTTCATTCGTTTCATTCAGACAAATATATCCTCTCTGAAGACGCTGGTAATAATGGGGGACCTCTTTGACTTTTGGTTTGGGTTCCGCGATCTATCGTCACTGAAGATGGAATATGGCGACATTTTGGGCCTATTTGAGAGGTTGAGGGAGGAAAAAAGAGAGGTGATCTATCTGGAGGGAAACCATGATTTTCGGCTGGGTCCTTATATGAGCGAAGAGTTAGGAGTACGGGTTTACGATCGGTCCACCCAGATCTATCTGGGTGGGAAGAGAGTCTATCTGGCCCATGGCGACCGTGCCTACCCCAAATTTAGCCACAGGTTATTTTCTGCCCTTTTAAAAAATGGCCTTACTTATCGGCTTATCTCTTTGATGGGGCCCTATCTCGTTGCCCGCATGGCCAAATACTTGAGCTCTGGCAGCAGAAAACGAGGTCAGAGAGTGTCTCAAGATGTCATCTCACGGCTCAGAAAATTCGCCCTCCGCAAGTTGAATGAGGGCTTTGATGTGGTAATCCTCGCCCACTCCCATTTTCCCGAGACAATGACTGTGGAAAAGAAAGAGGGAAGGGGCTATTATTTCAATGTGGGGAATTGGACTAGGGATTTCTCCTATTTGAGGTACAATCCACAAGGGGGCTTTTCCCTAGAATATTTCACCACTGACCAAAAAGAATCCTAAGGAGGCCAATCTAAGCTTCTCCAGTCAGTCTTCCTCTAGAATTATTTTAGTGACCATGCTTGCTGCCTGAGGGAGGTTCCAGGATGCTTTTTTGTTGTGGGATCTGCGAATAAGGCCAAAGGATTAAGCTTTCCCCACCACAATCCTTTCTTTGACTTTGACGAAGAAGCGATGGTTTTAGGGGCAGAGATCATGGCCAAAGCTGCCTTAAGTTCGGCAATGGGCGCCCTGTCTGCTAAACGAGTGCTGCAGAAGCTTCAAATTTTGGAACATACTGACAGAGAGGTTGTAGAAAGGGCCCAAAGTCTTATAAGGGGAAAAAGGGTTCGAATTATGAGAGTACCAGATGCCAAAGAAATATTGATACGGTCTAGGGTGCGAAACAGCAGGGATGAGGCATCAGCAGTTATCCGTGGGAGTCATGACCATCTGGTTGGAGTAGAGAAAAATGGGAAGTTGTATAAAGGAGCTACAGAACCTGGAGAAAATTTCTGGCATCTGGCTCAGCGAATCAAAAGAGTGAAATACAGTGCTATCATTGACTTTGTAAGAGATGTGGATGTAAGGGAATTGTCCATCGTTAAGCAAGCTATGGAAATGAACGTTAATTTTGCAAAAGAAGCCGGAAAAAGGCCTTCTTTCTTCAGGATCGGCAAGGTTATGGAGAAGTATGCTGACCAAGAAGTAACTGGTAAGAACTTACCCGCCAAAGTTCGTCTAATTACGGCCCTAGCGGTCGAGGCTAGAATGAGGGGGTTGGACTTGCCGGTCATGACCTGTGCCGGTTCTGGTAATCAGGGCGAGGCCTGCTTTTATAGGAAATTGCACATTTTTTGGCCTTTTTGAGAAAAACAAGGAAGAAGGGGGTTTTTGCCCCCTTCCTCCTTTATCCCTTACCTATCAAATATTCATGGATGGCCCGGGCTGATTTTCTGCCCGCACCCATGGCCAATATTACAGTAGCAGCTCCGGTTACTATATCGCCGCCAGCATAGATACCTTCCCTTGAGGTCTTTCCCGTCTCGGGGTCGGCCACAATATAACCCCTTTTGTTCAGCTCCAAGTTAGGGATGGTAGAGGTAATCACAGGGTTGGCCCCGGTGCCAATGGCGATGACCACCAGATCCACATCCATGGTGAAATTAGAGCCCTCTATGGGTACCGGTCTGCGGCGACCAGACTCATCGGGTTCCCCCAGCTCCATC
>QMLM01000004.1 GCA_003646745.1 Deltaproteobacteria bacterium
ATCAACTTCCAGATGATCCAAGATCAGCTGGTGCGGATGTGGTGCGAACATGAGGCGGCGAAGCTTTTGGTCCTCAAGGCCGCTTGGATCATGGACAATCTTCAACCAGGGCAAAGGCCGACTCTTTCCGTATCCACGGCGAAATACTATAGTGCAGAGGCGGCTGTGATGGCAGCCAACGAGGCGATGAAGGTATACGCCTCCTATGGATTCTCGGCCGAATATCCCATTGAGAGATATTATCGGGATGCCAAGTCCTATCAGAGCGTGGAGGGGACTTCAAATATCCAAAAGATCATTATCGCCAGACACTTCATAGAGAAGAAGGATTAAGGCAACCTCTTTAGGAGTGAGGGGGTGAAGGGCAAATGAAACTGGAGGGAAAGGCAGCGGTGGTTACCGGAGGCGGAAGGGGAGTGGGAAGGGCGGTTTCCCTAGCCTTCGCCAGAGAGGGGGCTGACGTTGTCGTCAACTATGTTTCCAACCCCAAGACGGCCCAGGAGGTGGTAAAAGAGATAGAGGGGCTTGGACGAAAGGGGGTGGCCATCCAGGCCGATGTGGCTACTAAAGAGGGGGCAGAAGCGGTTATTCAGGCAGCAGTGGAAGAATTCGGAAAGATAGATATCTTGGTCAACAATGCAGGTTTCACCCGACCGGCTATGCTCCACAAGATGACTGAAGAGGAGTGGGATGCTGTGGTAGGTATCCACCTCAAGGCCCCTTGGCTCTGCATACAGGCCGCATGTAAGTACATGATGGAGCAGAAGAGGGGCACTATCATTAACGTCACCTCTGTGGCAGGGCTAGTGGGTACCGTAGGGCAGATTAACTACAGTGCCGCGAAGGGAGGGGTGATCGCCCTGACCAAATCTGCGGCGAGGGAGCTGGCGAGATTCGGGATCAACGTAAACTGCGTATCCTTAGGAATTGTGGCCACCGATATGTCGGAAAAGATTAGGACCGATCCAAAGCTTTCAGAGATATATATGGGTCGCATACTGCTGAGGCGTTTTGCTGAGGCCGATGATATAGCCCCTTCTTTTGTCTTCTTGGCCTCTGATGATGCCCGTTATATCACCGGCCAGCTCCTGTGTGTAGACGGGGGTTATGGAATGACTTAAAATCTTAAGGAAAAAGGAGGAGAAGATGCCAGCTTTACCCGACAAGATTCAGACATGGCAAATGGTGCAACCATGGAGCAAGGATAAGGAGACAGGCAAGGTGATCGAAGGAAAAATCGAACAAACCTCTATCCCTGTCCCTGAACTGGGGCCTGGGGAGGTCTTGGTGGAGATAGCGGGATGTGGGGTCTGTCACACCGATTTGGGTTACTTCTTCGATGGGGTCCCCACTGTCTCCAAGCCACCCCTCACCCTGGGCCATGAGATAAGCGGAGTAGTGGTGGCAGGGGATGAGGGTTGGATAGGGAAGGAGGTTATAATACCGGCGGTGATGCCCTGTCGTCAATGTTATATCTGCAAGATCGGCAGAGGAAACCGCTGCTTGGCCCAAAAGATGCCGGGCAATAGCCTTGGCATCTATGGTGGGTTTTCCAGCCATATCCCTGTGCCTTCCGTCGACCTCTGTGAGGTCAGAAATCGAGGTGACATTCCCCTATCCCACCTAGCCGTGGTGGCCGATGCTGCAACCACTCCCTTCCAGGCAGCCAAAAGGGCAGACCTGCAACCAGGTGATAACGTAATAGTCATTGGAGCCACTGGCGGAGTGGGCGTTTACATGGTTCAGACCGCCAAGGCCTTAGGGGCTAAGACCGTCATCGGTATCGCCAGAAATCCCGAGAAGTTGAAGAGGGCCTTGCAGTACGGCGCCGATTTCGTCATCAACTCCACTGACAAGACGCCACGGGATATCCGCAATGAGTTCAGAAACATCTGTAAGGAGAATGGCCTTGAGGCCGGTTATGGATGGAAGATATTTGAGGTAACGGGCACAAAGGCGGGTCAGGAGATCGCCTTGGAGCTGCTCTCCTTCATCGGGAAGCTGATTGTAGTGGGTTTTGGACTTGCCAAAAACGAATACAGTATCTCCCGGCTTATGGCCTTCGATGCAGAGATCATCGGCACGTGGGGCTGTTTGCCCGAGTATTACCCCATTGTCCTGGATATGGTCTTGAAGGGTAAGATTCAGATAGAACCTTTTGTGGAGACCAGACCGATGAGTAAGATCAATGAGGTCTTTGAGGAGGTGCACAAGGCAGGTTCCCCTGCCAAAAGAATTGTATTAACCCCAGATTTTTAGAAAGGAGGAGGTAAAAGTATGGCATTGGATTGGTTGATAAGAGACAACGAGGTAAAGGATCATCAACTATTTGGAGATGAGCACTTCGGTACAGAACCCCCGTGCACCGTATATGAGAAGAAGCCTCTAGTTAACCCTGACACGGGTGAGGAGGTAAAAGGGCTGTATACCGCTTGGGTCACCTTAAATAACCCCGTCCAATACAACTCCTACACAACCCAGATGATCAAAGGCGTCATTGCCGGGATGCATAAGGCCTCAATGGATCGTGAAGTCATGGCCATCGTCTTTACTGCGGCGGGGGACAGGGCCTTTTGTACGGGTGGAAATACCAAGGAATATGCGGAGTACTATACCAAGAGGCCCCTGGAGTACGCCCAATACATGGATCTGTTCGCGGGGATGGTAGATGCTATCCTCAAGGCCCGCAAGCCGGTGATTTGTCGCTGCAATGGGATGAGAATCGCCGGGGGGCAGGAGATCGGTCAGGCGTGCGATTTCACCGTGGCTGCCGATACAGCCGCCTTCGGGCAGGCAGGCACTAGACACGGCTCAACCCCTACAGGGGGATCCACCGATTTTCTCCCCTGGAATCTGAGTATGGAGCAAGCGATGTGGCAGGCGACCGCCAATGAGATGTGGAGTGCCTACAAGATGGAAAGGTTGGGCCTGATCACCAAGGCGATCCCCATAAAGAAAAACGAGAAAGGAGAGTGGGTGCGGGACCCAAGGGTAATCACAGACGAATATGTGAAGGATGGGGAGATCGTCTACGGTGAATACAAAAAAGGTGCTGAGTATAAAAAGGCCAATGAGGAGCTGAAGGGCCTCAAAACAGATTGGAGCCTCTTGGATGGTTTCATCAACAGGATGGTCTGGACCTTGACCAACACCACTTTCCTCTGCCTCATGAACACCATTGAGAGCATCAGGGTGAAGAAGAGGTTCTTCTGGGATCTTCTGAAGAGCACCCAGATCTATTGGTTGGCCGCCAATATGAACGCTGAGGCGTTTCTCGGCTTTAACGCCTTCAACACACAAAAACTCACAGGTCACCGAGAGATAGATTTTATTAAGTACCGACAGCTCCTCGCTCAGGTACGTACCTTTGACGATGAACTGGCTGAAGAGGTGTTCTATAAGCCTCAAAAATAGAACACTAACACCTCCTCACCACAAAAGCAATGGGGAGCCAAACATTGGCTCCCCATTCCCCCCCTTTTTAAAGTTAAAGCTTACCCTTCAAGTTTGAGCTCTAAATGGATCATATCCCCCTTTTGGAAACCCATCTTATCGAAGAAGTGCAGCAGATCCCAATCCCTCCAGTTTACAAAGGTATAAATGGTATCCACCCCCACCTTCTTCAAATTGGTCACCATCTCCTTGAACAGGAGCCTGGCGATTCCCTTCTTTTGATACTTGGGGTGTACCCCGATGGTGTCGATCCAACCCACAGTGTCGGGAACACCATATTCCCATCCACTGGCATCTCCCAATATAAAACCCACCACCCTTCCGTCCAACTCCGCCACTAGAGAGGCCATGGGAGACCTGCTCTCCGAGAGCTCTATTTTCATCTGCCAGTAATCAGGCCTCTCCTTCCCCAAAACCTCTTTATCTATCTCCACAATGGCATCTAGGTCGTCATAGTCTAATACCCTTATCTTGACTTGTTCCATCAAATCCATCTCTTCTCCTTCATCCATGCCGCTTGGCTCTTATCTCATCCTTTGTAAGGAAGTATAGCGAGCGTTTGCCCTTTGTCAAGGGAGTACTTTTAGCACCTTTGGGGAAGAGGCCTCCAATAAAAGGAATACCTCAGAACAGTTAGTTTTTTACCTCCGGGTAGCTCACCATTTGTGTAACTACCACGAATGGCTCAACGCCCCATTGGGACAGGCTGAAACGCAAGGCAAGGGCGGTCTATCCGATACAGGCTTGCACTGGGCACAGCTATATTTCAACTTATTTCGGTGTTCTTCTGTTACCAAGACAATAGGCTCTTCATGAAAAGGATTGTTTGGATCGACCCCAACTTCTAATACTCCCCACCTGCATGCGTCAACGCAAGCACCGCATCCATCGCATTTTTCCGTATCTAGGATAATGAAGTACTCTCCTGAGGCGTCTTTGTAGCCATAATGGGCGATCATGCAGCACTTCTGTGTTTCTTCAGGAGGGCCTGGGCAAAAAGGGCTGCTCCAACTGCTCCTGCCAGTTGCACGTCGAAGTCGGTCTTTAGTGTCTCAATACCTAACTCCTTCTCCAGCCTCTTTACCACACCGATGTTTTTGGAGATCCCTCCGGTAATGACAAAATCCTTCTCCACACCGATGCGTTCAAGCAGTTCCGCTACCCTATGGGCCATGGCCGAACAGTAGGCAGCGATTACCTTCTCCTTTGGCCAACCCGCCCTTAGCAACCCTGTAGCCTCAGTTTTGGCAAATACCACACAGGTACTGTTGACTGCAGGAGGTTCTTCATCGATCTGAAAGGACACCTCCCCGATCTTAGTAATGGGCACAGCCAAAAGATCAGCGAAGACCTCCATCCCCCTACCTGTACCTGCCGCACACTTATCGTTCATCAAAAAGTTGATCACTTTACCCTTCTCGTCGCAATGGATGGCCTTGCAGTCCTGTCCACCCATATCGAGTAGGGTTCTCACAGTAGGACCATAGATCCAATTGGCCCCGCGGGCATGACAGGCGATCTCGGTAATGGCCTTTTGGGCAAAGGGGACGTTCACCCGACCATAACCGGTCCCCACGGTGTAGTGAATATCCTCGATCTTCATCCCCGTCCCCTCCAAGGCCCAATTGGTGACATTTAAGGCACTGTCGGGACTGCTGGAACCGGTTCGCATATTCCCCGTGGCAAATATTTTACCATCCACCATGATCACCGCTTGGGAGCTAACGGAACCAACATCTACCCCAGCGGTGATTGTCTTGGCCTTTCTCCAGTCAATGTCCGGGTCGTTCCAGCGACTTTCCGTCCATCGCCAGTATTCTCCTGTAGTTCTCACCTCTTGCGCCACCCTTTAGCTCCTCCAAATGTTTTTGGCCTTTTATTCTGCTGCCAATATGGCAGCCCCTAAGGCTCCTACAAATTCGGGTTCTTCGGGGATCTTGACCTCAAGCTCCAGATCACGGTTTAAGGAATTCACAAACCCTATATTCTTCGCTACCCCCCCAATCAAGACCACATCCCTCTCCAAGCCAATACGGCGCACCATGGAGACGATCCTGTCAGAGATGGCATCATGTATAGCCCGAGAGATGTCCTCTTTAGGGGTCTTGGCATGAATCAGAGTAACCACTTCTGATTCAGCGAACACAACGCATTGAGCGTTCATTGGCACAGCCCTCTGGGATTTAAGGGTGAGCTCGCCCAATTCCTCCAGTGGGACCTCCAAGGCCCTAGACATGGCCTCCATGAAGGCACCCGCCCCTGCAGCACACTTCTCGTTTACTGCGAAATCTACCACCTTCCCATTCCTATCTATCTTTATCGCCCTACCCTCTTCCGCACCGACATCAATCACCGTCCTGGCCGAGGGAAAAAGTTTAATAGCTCCTCTAGCATCGGCAGCTACCTCTGTGGTTTCTTCTTTGGCGAGAAAGGCGGCCTCCAACCTGCCTGCTCCCGTAGCAACTATTCGCTGAATGTCATTTTTTGACAACCCAGCTCCCCTTAAAGCTATATTAAAAGACTGCTCGGTGGCCGCTTTAGTGTCAAATCCCGCCAAGGCCAAAGACTTACCGATGACTCTCCCATCTTTTAGGATTAACACCTTTACGGTCTTTGCCCCACAATCTATACCCGCAGTTATCATCGTGCAACCCTCCCGTACCTTGGCCTCCATTTCTTCGCATGTTCACACCAGTTATCATAACATTTTTTGAATTCCCCTATCAATGCTTGTGCTTTTTATCACAAATTCAGCAGTAAAAAGGCACCTAACAACGAAATTTGTCCTGCTGTGAGTTTCTGCTTCTACTGGGCAAATTCGGCTTAATGTTATTCACCTGCGGATGAAATAGTCTTCGTCTTACCAACAAAGCACTAGTCCAGATCCAACTTGGTTCCGCACTTATTGCATTTTACAACACCGCGGAAAACCTTGTTGCCACATTCTGGACAAAAATAGCGGGCTTCTTCATCCTCAACCCATTTTTCAGTCCCGAATTTTCGTCTATATGGGACAGCTCGTAAAATTACCTTTTTCCCGACTGGCATGGGAAAATTTTCAATATACTGACAGGGGAACTCATCACATTCATGACATCCTGTATAACCCTTCTTTTTTGTGCAGTCCCTGATTTCACACCGCAGACAATATACAAAGGGCTCATCAGATAAACAGCCACGGCATTTAATATCTTCCACAGATAGGTTTTCACTACCAGGAAGTGTGCCTTTGCCAGGAACTCCTCCCTTATAAAGATCCACTAACCTCTCTTTGAATTTAAGATTATTATCCCGATATGCAATATAGATGGCACAAACACCACAATATAGACCACAGGGGGAAAGAAAATCAGGATTTATTTTCATAATTCTTACTCCCCTCTCGGTTTATGGTTTTCTCATATTGCTGACAAATAACTACCGGCCAATGGAATCCGAGATTTTACCCTTTCTAACTATGGTCCTTTCTTCCTCTGGGATGGGAGATGGGACAGGCTCAGCGATGATCTTCCTCACTGCAGCGAAGCGAGGGGGGCAAGATTCATAGCAAGTCCCGCACCTTATACATTTATCTTGATCAATTACATGGATCTGGTTCTTCTCCCCTGAAATTGCCTCTACAGGACACCTCTTACGGCAAATTCCACATGCCTGACACTTCTCTGGATCAATATAGTATGAGACTACTTCACTGAGTAGCTGCTCTATCTCTTCCTTGGTATAAAGATCCTTATATTCTTCTACATTATCAAGATGTAACGACAGCTTATCCTTTTTCACTAGCTTGATGTAAGGGACGAGTTTTATAACTTCTTCAAGTCTGGAGCTTAATTTATCTTTCTCTATACCTTCGCTTTTGCCAAGTGGTCCTAACTCCTTTATCTTCTTGCTAAAATTATTCATAAGATCTGCAAAACGGATTCCTTCACTGGCATTACACCAGTCAATCATCAATCTTTCGGGGTTAATTCCTATGTGCTCCAGTAATCTTTTGCAAAGATGCACCATGTTTAATGCATGGTAATTCCCACCAGTAGCATAGTTGCATTCTCCGGGCCAACACCCAATGACACATACCCCATCTGTTCCGTTTGAGAAGGCTCGGAGTATAAATGCAAGATCAACTCTCCCGGAACACATGACACGGACAATTCTTATTGCAGTGGAATACTGAAGTCTGGAAACTCCAGACACGTCAGCCGCGCCGTACCCTCACCACCAGCACAAAAAGCCTAAGATCTTAGGTCTGTACTCAAATGCCACGCTCATTCAATCTCCTTTTAAATTAACAATCGACATATTGTCCAGTTTACATGGTTGCAAAGGCCACATCTATCTGCTTGCTAATCTCCTCGTTGGTAAAGTGCTTCAAAGATATGGCCGCTACAGGACACAATGCATTACATAGGCCATCTCCCTTGCAGATAACAGGGTTAACCACGGCCTTTTTGCCCTGCCGTGTCTCACGCAGCTCTATAGCGCCATAAGCGCAAACTAAGGCGCATGCTCCGCATCCTATGCACTTCTTCTCATCCACCTCGGCAACAGCACCGGAGGCAATGACTGTATCGTGGGAAAGGAGGCTGAGGACCCGGCCTGCCGCCCCGTAAGCCTGGTTGATCACCTCCTGGATATGCTTGGGATAGTGAGCCGCCCCACACAAGAATACTCCCTCTGTGTCAAATTCAACTGGCCTCAGTTTGACATGGGCCTCTTTGAAGAAGCCATCCTGATTTAGGGGCACCTTAAACAGTTGGGATATCCTCTCAGCGTCCTGGGAGGAGATGACAGCAGCAGCCAGGGCCACTATGTCAGCGTCGATGGCCAATTTCTGGCCCAAAGTTGTTTCAGTTACGGTAACCCTTAAGAGGTGCCTACCTCCTTCTTCAAGGGCTTCTATCTGCGGTTTATCCTCCGGTTCATAGCGAATAAATATCACCCCCCTGTCCGATGCCTCCCGGTAATAGTCCTCTCTAAACCCATATGTTCTCATATCACGAAAGAGGATGTAGATATCCATCTCGGGGTTCATCTCTTTCAGTTTCAGAGCGTTCTTTATTGCCTGGCTGCAACAGACCCTGCTGCAGTAGTTTCTGTCCTCATTTCTGCAACCCACGCACTGTATCATAACCAGGCTCTGGGAGTTAATTACACCCTCTTCACCCTTGGCGATTTGCTCCTCTAACTCCAGCAGGGTCAATACCTTGTCATTTTCTCCATAGAGGTATTCAGTGGGCTTGTACTCTTCAGCACCAATGGCAACAACAGTTGCTCCATGCTTTATCTCACTGACCCCTCTTTCAGAATTCACCTTGGTCACAAAATTCCCCACATAGCCGGTAGCCTCCACAATGGTGGCACCAGTATAGACGTGTATCAAGGGGTGCTGATGCACTTTCTGTATAAGATCGCGCAGATATGCCTGGACATCCAGGCCTTCAATGGTATAGAAAAGTCTTCGGGCCATCCCCCCAAGTTCCTTTTCCCTCTCCACCAAATGAACCTCATGTCCCTGGTTTGCAATGGAGATAGCACAGGTCATTCCAGCTATGCCCCCACCGACCACCAACGCTGCCTTATTTACTGGAAGCTCAAATTCCCGCAGGGGCTCCAAAGAAACGGCCCGAGCTACTGCCATACGGACCAGATCCTTCGCCTTCTCAGTGGCCTCTTCCTTCTCCCGAGAGTGGACCCACGAGCAATGTTCTCTGATATTTGTCATCTCAAGGAGGTATTGATTAAGTCCAGCTTGCCGCACAGTATCCTGGAACAACACCTCTAGGGTCCTAGGGGAGCAGGCGGCGATAACCACACGGTTCAGCCCCTTTTCCTTTATCGTGTCTATTATTTCCTGAGCAGAATTAGTGGTACAGGAAAAAAGCTGCTCCTGAGCATGTACCACATTAGGCAAGGAACTAGCATACTCGACAACGGCAGGGACATTTACCACACTGGCGATATTTGCCCCACAGTAGCAAACGAAGACACCGACCCTAGGCTCCTCCTCAGAGATGTCTCGCTCCGGCGGATACTCCTTTTCTATCGTCAGCTTCCCCCGCCTGCGTTTAAGGAGCTCCCCACATAAGGAGCTGGCCCCACTTGCGGTAAAGACCGACTCGGGTATATCTGTTGGACCTTGGAAGGCCCCGGTTACGAAGATCCCGGGACGCGTGGTCTCAATGGGGCTGAAGGGATTGGTCTTGCAGTACCCGTGGGAGTTGAGCTCAATGCCGAACCTTTCCGCTATGTCCTTCGCATCAGCTGGGGGGTTTAAGCCCACGGACAGTACGACCATTTCAAACTCCTCTTCCTTCACCCCCTCAGCAGTAGTATATCGTATGGTGACGTTCTTGGTTTCTGGGACCTCTCTGCCCACTGACACATAGCTTCTTATAAATCTGACCCCGGGAAGGACCCCTGCTTTCTGGTAAAATCTTTCAAAGTCCTTCCCGTAGGATCGAATATCGTTATGAAATATGGTGGCCTCGATATCCTCGTCGTGTTCCTTCGCTAGGATCACCTGCTTCTGAGTATAGGTGCAGCATACAACCGAGCAATAGCTGTTACCACCCGGGGTAACCTGCCTTGAGCCTACACACTGGATCCACGCAATTTTTTTGGGGTGCTTTCCGTCCGAAGGCCGTCTTATCTGCCCACCGTACGGTCCGGTGGCACACAGGATTCTTTCAAAATCAAGGCTAGTTACAACGTTTTTAAACCTTCCGTAGCCGTAATCACCCCTCAAGCTCGGATCAAACACCTCAAGGCCAGGGGAAAGAACTATTGCCCCTACCTTTAACTCTATTCTCTCCGGCTTTTGGGAAAAATCTATGGCCTTTTGCTCACAGACCGCCTCACAGATGCGGCATTTCTTCTCTTTCAAATAAAGACATTCTTCATCTATGTAAGAGATGAGGGGAACGGCCATGGTAAAGTATATATGGGTGGCTTTACTCATCGATAGCCTTTGATTGTATGGATCGGGAACCAAGACAGGGCAATATTCCGTGCAAGTGGTGCAACCCGTGCATTTGTCCTCTATGATATACCTGGGCTTTTTGGTGAGGGTTACCCTAAAATCTCCAGACTCCCCTTGCACGCTCTCAACTTCTGTATAGGTCAGAATCTTTACATTGGGGTGACGGTCGACCTCGACCATCTTGGGTGCGAGTATTCAGGTGGAGCAATCATTGGTGGGAAAAGTCTTGTCAAGTTGGGCCATCTTTCCACCAATGGAAGGCAATTTTTCAACTAGATAGACTTTAAAACCCGCACCAGCAAGGTCAAGAGCAGCTTGAATACCGCTAACCCCACCCCCTACAACCATAACATCTGCAAAATTGCCTTCTAAGAGGCTTTTAAAAAGCTGTCCTTCAAATGACTCTTTTTCCATTTCTCTCCGCCCTTATTAAGTTTGATGTGCCCGTACTGTTCGGATTCGGCCAGGTTAGCTGTCTTCATCTGCTGAGCGGATAAGTCGCTCCGGGTGTGAATACACCACCAGGCGGCTGCCACGCGCATAGCCAACCAGGGCAATGCCCAGATCACGAGCAAGTGAAATGGCGCTTCCGGTCGGCGAGTGTCGCGAAACGACAATCGGGACCTGCATTTTTGCCGCCTTGAGCAACATCTCGGACGAAACGCGGCCGGTGCTCAGCAGTAGTCGATCTCTGGTTGATAGTTGTCTCAGGAGACATTCGCCCTGGATCTTGTCCAAGGTGTTATGTCGTCCGATATCCTCAGCCACTACTAGCAGGTTCTTGGTATCGGACAGTGCTGAGGCGTGCACGCCGCCACCAAGCCGATAAAGCACCATCTGTTTCTGAAGCTGCTTCATCAGTGATAGCACTTCCGTTGGTGTAGTAACAAGGTCAGAATCAACCCTCTGTCCCTGAGTTTTGAAAACTGCACCACCACCGCACCCAGGGGTAAGTGTCCGCAGCGTCGGCAATTCATATTCGGGGTTGCTCAGCCTCACATCAGCCAGCGATTCCTCCTCACATACCCGCATACTCGCCACGTCGTCGAGGCCTGAGATGATTCCCTCTGCGTACAGGAATCCGAGAACAAGGCAATTCAGCTTGGTTGGGGTGCATAAAATGGTGACCAATTCCTGGCAATTTACATAGATTTTGAGTGCCATCTCGCTAGGCACGTGGACTGAGGTCCTGACCCATCTTTCGCCTGAAAAACGATCGCAGATTATGTCTGCTGCGACACCTTTCAGATCTGATACGTCAATCTCTTCTTGCTTGTTTAGCTTTTTCTCCATCTAAATCAGTTCCTGGATAATTTCTGTGATGTCCTTAACCTCTAAAACTCCACCACTATGTCCCTGATCTTCTAAGGTTTTCCTGCTATCCTCAAAATTGGTGATGCAATATGGACAGCAGGTAACCAGGACCTCTGCTCCGACCCCGATAGCCTGTTCTAATCTGAGGTCTGAAAATCTTTCACCCTTTGGAGTCTCCATCCAAATCCTTCCTCCTCCACCACCGCAACAAAGTCCATCTTCACGTGCCTCAGGCATCTCAATAAGCTCTAAGCCAGGTATCTTCTTTAGGACCTCCCGGGGCTCGTCATATATGCCGTTATGTCTACCAAGGTAACATGGGTCATGATAGGTGACTTTCTTCTTATATTCCTTGGTGAAGGAAAGCCTTCCTTCATTAATAAGTTCAAATAAAAATTGGGAGATATGAACCACCTCAAAATTCACCATAAATTCAGGATACTCGTTTTTAAAGGTATGATAGCAGTGGGGAGAAGAAACAAGAATCTTCTTTACCCCATTATCGATAAATGTCTTTATGTTTTCCCTGGCCAAGCGTCTGAATAATTCCTCATCGCCTGTCTTGCGGATGCTTTCTCCACAACAATTCTCCTTGGTCCCCAGAATTCCGTAATCTACTCCCGCTGTGCTCAGTATATTGGCTGTGGCTTTGGCTACCTTCTGCATTCTTGGGTCATAACAGGGGTAGCAGCCTGGGAAATATAGAATTTCCATCCCCTCGGTGAATGTATTTACTGAGAGACCTTTTGCCCAATCTGCCCTTTCTTCTCGTTTTTCTTTCAAGGGATTACCTTCGGCAACAAGGCTTCCCCTCACGGTGCGAATACCCTGCACGGGAGTAGGAAAAACACCATATTCTGTGGCAATCTTGCGTAAGACTATCCCAGCCTCTATTTGGTTCACACCCCTTGGGCACTGCTGAGGGCATCTTCCGCAGGTAGTACAACGCCATATATCTTCATTTTCTATCTCAGTCAGTCCAAAAGTTGCCTGTCTAATTATCCTGCGTATACTAAAGGTTGTAACCCCATTCCATGGACATAGAGTATCACATTTTCCGCATTGATAGCATAATTTGAAGGGATCTCCGCCCTTCTCCTTTATGAGCTCAACGATCTCCTTAAACTCGGCTACATTCACAGCTTCCACGGTCTTGCTACCCTCTCCTTCCCTTAAGTTTCCGCCTGCTTTGAAATCGATATCCGCGCCAAAGTATCTGCCACCTTATCGAAGCCATATTTGTCTATTAAAGTCTCCAACCCCATCTCCAATTCGTCTAACTTCTCTTTCTCCTCTTCCATTTCTTCTTCTCTCTCTTCGTAAGTCAAAGCATCAACCAGACACACCTGAACGCACATGGGCTCTTTCAACGAAGGATCATCTTCACACATATCGCATCTTAGAGGGAGACCGGAATCGGGATCTTTGAAAAGATCCCTGGATGGACATGCGACAGCCCTGCAGAACAGACACTCATCGTATTCCTTCTCGCCAATCACATACCTATCTCTGCCCAAACACTCGGCTTCAACATATGGGCCACCATACACCGGAACATAGAGGTTTCTCAGTGGGTCCCAGTTTACATGAATTCGAGCCTTTGCCGGATTGGTAGTGCCATATTTTGGTGTTGCATGAAAGGCAGAACAGATCGCCTCACATGCCCGGCAGCCATTACATTCGTCGGCATTGATCTTTATTACCTTTACCGTCTTGTTCGCCATTGTCATTCGCCTTCACGCTATTGTTTTTTCGTTGCCTTAACTGTTGTCCCCCCGAGGGAGACGCCTTCTTTCAAAATCTCCTTCTTTATCATGTCGTCCTCTGCCACATAATCTAGTCCCAACCCCTCCAGGGTCTCCTTGGTGGGGATACCCTCTCTGTTCCACCCCCTGTACTTATAGTACTCGTCAAGCAATTTCTCTTCATATTCAGGAAACCTCTTCTTCCAGTGGTCCTCTGGTGGGCGTTCATCCTCCCGCCTCAATCCCCTTCTCACATTGATCACCCTGACCAGATTCCGGTTCCTTCGGGCTATCTCCCACAGCCCTTCCTCGTCAATATCAAGCCCCGTGCCAGCTGAGATCAGGCAGGACAGGTTGTGTATGTGGTATGGGGGCTTTATAGGGAAGGAAGACAGCCCTGCACATATACCTGTGGCGTCATCGATATAGTGCATCGTCTCCTGCCAGTCCACAAGCTCACAGACCAGGTCGGGAGGCGGCCAGAAGGGAAAACTCTTGCCTTCGTCCCCCCACTCCAGGATGAACCTCTTGAACCTCTCCTCTTTCCCGGTGGGCACCTGAATCCAGTCCTTCACAAACTCCTCCCTGTACCCCTTGGGAAGGGGTGTCTGCGGTATCTGTCCCTCGATCTGGGTGATGTTCCCCTTTTCTCCCGTGGCATACATGAGGAAGTAGAGCGGGTTGAGCATCCCCAGCTTGATGACCATCTGTTCGTGCTTCTTGGTGGTATTGTGATCGAACTTCTCTGCCCCTTTACCGATCTGACGGGCTGCCCAGTAAACCCCGTTGGCCAACACATCCCCGATGCCCTCTCGCCTTACGATCTTCTCGAGCAAATAGAAAAACCTCTCCTCATTATTGGATGGGAACCCCGGCATCTCCTCATCGGTCAAAATGCCATTATCATAAAGCTCAGTTGCAAAGGCCATGACCTGGGGGGTAGTGTACCCGTCCAGTCCATACTCTTGGGCGAGGCCAGCGATCTTGAAACCAAAAGCCAGGTCGTCCGTCATGGCGGCCATTACATAGGTGAGCTTCGAGTAACATTTCATCATGTATCTATGGGTTGGGAGCGACGGGTGACGGATTATCGCCCCGCACCTGACGGGACAGTTGTAGCAGCTCACCAAACGCTCGATGGCGTTCCTCTGGGACTCTGCCCAATTTTTTGCAACCTCCTCGTTCCAGAAGTCCTTCCTCCTGTATCTGGCGTGCCCCCACGAGAAACTGGTAGTATGCCACTGCTCGTCGTGAAGCATCATCTCCTGGGGAGAGCCGATCATGGACAGGATCGCAGGAACACCTTTAATGGGGTTTTGCAGTCTGTACTCTATATACTTCAGCACCTCTTGGCAGATCTCCCAGAACTTATCCGGCTTGGCGATGTTGATATCCTTTGTTCCACGAACCGCTATGGCCTTCAGCCCCTTGGAGCCCATCACCGCACCTAACCCCAGGCGGCTGGCGCTGGATCTGCCATGCTCAATGGAGGCGAAATAGACCCTGTTCTCACCAGCAAGGCCAATAGCAGCTATCTGGACCTTCGGTTCGTTCAATTCCTCTTTAATGAATTCTGCAGTTTCAAGAGCACCTTTACCTTGCAAATGTGAGGCATCACGTATTTCTACTTTGTCATTGTTTATCCACAAATAAACCAGATCTGGTGATTTACCGCGAATG
Source organism: Deltaproteobacteria bacterium (assembly GCA_003646745.1). GTDB lineage: Bacteria > Desulfobacterota > B13-G15 > B13-G15 > RBG-16-54-18 > B11-G15. Next base: position 15,172 of record QMLM01000004.1, read on the forward strand.
ATCACCTTGTCATAACCAGCATACTTCAATTCTGGGCCAAAAAATCCTCCCATCATTGAAAATCCCATCAATAAGGTCTGAGGGGAAAAGCTGGTGATGATGGTGCGATTAGCACCAATAGCAGGGGTACCATCTAAAAGACCGGCACTGAATATGAGCAGATTATCAGGTGAAAGGGGATCAACCTCAGGGGGGACCCTATCCCACAATATCTTGGCGTTAGTTCCGAGACCCCCAAGATGGAGTTCAGTTAATCTTGGGTCAGTCTCTACCCTCTCAATGTTTCCTGTGGATAGATCAATTTCTAAGTTATACCCTGTTTCTGCGTACCTCATTTTTTTCCTCTTCTAGATTACCTGAATTTAAAATGCTTTTTTATTAAACACAAACAGGCATTTAAAATGGCCCTCACACCCTGGGCAACGAAAGACATCTCTACCCCCAATGATAGCATGTGCTTTTTGGTACAAATAACAACGTTATCCTTTTTTGTCAAGACTCTTTTTTATTGTTTAAGAAATTTTTCACAAAAAAATCTCTTCCATCCCCCCTCGCGTGATCTTTTTAAACAGCGGGCATCAGGATGAAGGACCCAGTAGCAATCACATCTCAGCCTGTATGGCCGCAGCTGTCTTTTGTGCCGAGGAGAACCTTTGTGCTGCGTCTCTTTGCTTGAGCACGCTGACCCTCTCAGCTTCTACATATTCAAGGGCGCCTACTTCACAAAACCGCACACACTGAGGATCACCGTCACAGAGGTCGCACTTTATCACCTTCCTGTCTATATGGTCGAAGCCCATAGCGCCGAAGGGGCATACGGCTACACATGCCCGGCAACCGATGCATACATCATAATCAACCACTATACGCCCTAAGGTCTCGTCTCGAGTAAGAGCCTTCACTGGACAAACTGCCACGCAGGGGGCATCTTGACATTGTTGACACGACATAGGGACATATAGACCTTCTGATTCCCACTTCATTATCTTTATACGGCTGCGGGAGGGATTAGATACGCCCTCGTGTTTTACCGAGCAAATTAACTCGCATAGCCGGCAGCCCGTGCACTTTTGATAATCGATCATCAATACCTTATTGGCCATCGCTTCTTTCGCCATCGTTTCCTCCTTTCCGGTAGATCTCATAATAGATGGGATGGCTCTTTGTCTATGCCAAGTCTCTTTAGGGTCTCAGGTCGAGGAACACCATTTTCGTCCCAGCCATGGTGTTCGTAATATTCGTCGATCATCTTTTTAAACTTTTCGCGGTCTATTTTTGCGCCGATAACATCAGGTGCCCCACGCCTACATGGTTCATCGAAATAGCGGTCAACTAACCAATCGTGTTCTCTGGTTAATCCTTCCCTAATGTTATACAACCTTTCTATATTGCAGGCCCTCTCCGCTACGGTCCAGATATCTGTGGGTGACATCTCCAGTCCGGTATTTAGATACAGGACCCTGGACCAATCTTCAAAGTTGGGCAATGTGGCCCCCAGGAAAGTAGTGTGATACTTGCATATGCCCAAGCAGTCCACTCCCATATAACATGTCTCTTGCCAGAACACCTGCCAGGGTTTCCCCAAATATTCCCTATGATCTGAGCTCAACGGTCCACTGTAGGAAATAGGATTACTGTATACCTTCCTGAGGACTTCCTCAGGTAAATGATACAGGTCAATGGCTGGGCGGCTCCTTAAGTGGTCAGAACCCCTGGAGGCTGTAGCTATACCAAGGGCCAAGGCTGGGGTTGCCCTCTCGTCTGAGTGTAAGTTGCTCATTCCTTTGACGTGAATGAGATATTTTATAGAGTCCTTTCCTATTTTCTCGGCGGCTCGAAGTCCCCCCTCGGCCAATGCATCGCCCAACCACCCCTTTCTGTTGGCGATGCGATGAATCATCTCTATAAGGGCCTCATCGTTGCCAAACCTTAGATCCAGGCCGTCGGTATCTTTGCTGGTGAGGATTCCCTCTTCGTAAAGCTCCATTGCCCAAGAGATTAAGCTGCCAGCTTCCAGGAGGTCTAAACCGTATTGATTGGAAAGGTGATTGCCGGTGAGCACTGTGATCGCACTTCGACATTCTGGTTCTCCACCAAAGGCTCCCTGGGCCGTATATTCTGGCCCCTCATCATATACCCCAGCGTAGGGTCCCGAGGGGATTCTGTACTGGGCACGACAGTGGACCTGGCAGCCGAAGCAGCCAGCCATATGATACGGCCCAATAGTCTCTGTGGCGATCTCGTCGAGCCTCTCTGCCTCGATATCGTCGGCATATAGATGTTGGTTATACTGGAAGTTCCTCGTCCTTACCCCGCCCCAAGGATTGGTCGCACCCCAGATAAAGGGTGTTCCGAGCCTCCCTTGGGTTTGGGATACCTTGGCGCTGGTGATCTGAGTAATAAATTTTTTATTGTACTCCAGGGCCTCAACGGGGTGAGCTATCTTTATGTCCATGGTGCCCCTGACGGCTATGGCCTTGAGGTTCTTGGAGCCCATGACAGCCCCCATCCCTGTTCTGCCCGCAGCGTCTTTAATGCCTGTCATGACATTGGCAAATCTTACCAGATTTTCACCGGCTACACCGATAACTGCACTTTTAATGTCTTCATCACCAAGCTCTTTTCTGATGGCCCATTGCGTCTCAGTGGTACTCTTGCCCCAAAGGTGACTGGCATCTCGTATCTCTATTTCGCCGTTGTGAATCCAAAGATAAACAGGCCTTTCTGCCCTGCCTTTTATTACTAGATGATCAAAACCCGCCCATCTCAACTCAGGAGCAAAGAATCCGCCCATGTTGGCACTGCCGAGAAACCCGGTAAGCGGAGACTTGGCCATAATATGTGTTCTGGAGGTCGCTGATGCCAACGTGGCACCGAGGATACCGGCACTTACTAAAAGCACATTGTCAGGACCAAGCGGGTCAATGTTAGGCTCTGTATGATTATACAGCAAATACGCATCAAGGCCTCTCCCGCCCAGGTATAGCTTGCGCACTTCCAGCGGAATAGGCCTAGTTTCAATTTTGCCCTTAGAGAGATCGATGTAGGCTATCTTTCTGTTCAACGCCATCTTATTTCCCCTCCTTTCTCTTGGCCTTCTTAGCTACCGCCTCTTGAGCTAATTTTTGATTTACGTCCCATACCGGCCCTCGTATCCTTGGAAAATCCGGGCTGATCCAGTACACGCGCCATTCAAGACCACAGTGAGGGCATTTGACACGTGTAGCCCCCGGCGGTACGGTGATCCTCTCCATGCAGCTCGGGTTATGGCACCTAAACTTGCCATAGGTCCTGGTTTTAGCCAGGCTTTCGGCCGTGGACATCACTTCCCTCTCCATAGCTATCCTCCTTTTTTTTTGCAAATTTGACCTAAAATTAGAAGGACTTATAGGCCTCATCCAATAGAATAAGGGGGTGTACAGCCTCTATACCTGTGCCAGCTTCAATCTGCAATTTGCAACCCCCACACTCCGTAACCACCCTGTCCGCCTCAGATGCCTTTACATCCCCCCAAACCTTCTTTGCAATCTGGGCCGAAAGATTGTAGTTGTTCTTCTTCATACCATAGGAGCCACCCATACCACAGCAATAGGTATTAATTCTGCTTACTACTAAGCCGGGTATCAGTTTGAGCAGGGCCACTGGCTCCTGCGTAATATTTTGTAGCTTTAAGTGACAAGGATTATGGTAAAAGATCTTTATGGGCATCTTACCAAAGTCGGTGTTTAACCTGCCTTGGCGATGTAGCAGCATTAGATATTCGCCAGCATCATAAATATTTTCAGAGACAAACCTAGCCTCCTCGGTGTCGAAGAATGCTAGAGACTCCCTCCTTAACATTAAATTGCAACTTGGGCAGGTGGTGATGATATCATAACCCGGGGAGGCTGCCAGGGCAAGGGATTTAAAGTTGAATCTAACATTTTTCTCCGCCCCTTTTAAGTTGCCATTGGCCATCATGGGCATGCCACAGCACTTTTGCTCTGGAAACATGACCTCGATTCCACTCTTCTTCATAACCTCGATTAGGGCTTTGCCGATCTCAGGGTTGTAGTAGTTGGCAAAGCAGCCAGCATAATAGACTATCTTTTCAGCCACGGTTTCCCCTGAACCAATTCCTTAAAGTTTGTCTATTAAAGGAGGGCAAATTAGCCTTACGGTGAATACCTGCTACTAGTTCCATAGCCACCTTAAAGGGGGGAATACCCTTGGCCCAATTGGAGAGCGGGGCTGTCCATGAACCAACCTTAGCCAAAACTTCAGGGTTATCAAGCAGCCTCTTCCTCCAACTTCGGCCATATCTTGCATAATGCTCAAATTGAGCCTTCCAGATCAATGAGGGGATATCTATATCGACCGGACACTCCATCTTACAGCGGCCACAATGCAAAGAGGCCTCAGTTGATGGGATCCACCCCTGCAAAAATCCAAAGAGGTAGTTTTTGGGGCTCCAAACCCACTCTTTTATATCGAGATGCATCCCGATTGGACACTGCCTAGCACAGGCCCGGCAATCAATGCATAAAAAGAGATCCCGATACCCATCCTCTAACAGCTCGCTCCGACCGTTATCTAAAATCAGGACATGAAGCTCTCTGTCCTGCCCCCGCGGCAGCACAGCAAGAGCATCAAAGTCGTACCGTTCAACGTCTTTAGGGCCAAGGTCAAGGAGGATACTCTCCAGGCCAAATATTCCCATGCACCTAGTTTGAAAGAGGGCCGCCTCCCTGTCCTTAACCACTTTTTCCAGCCCGATCACCAGAATTATCTTTTTGGCCTGTTCCAGGTCCTTAGAAATATTGGCCATGTGCTGCAAGAAAAAAACAGATCCATCCTCGGCTGAGACAGCATTAACGCCCAATATGGCTATGTAATCACGTACTTGAAGGGAGCGCAGGTGGCTGAGGGTTTGGGAGACATCAAACGATTCCACAAGGCCCCTTTCGTGTAATCCTGGAAGGTCCCAGTAGTCCTCTATCCTCTTTTCAAAGTCATTGAATTCCTTAAAATAGCGAATGTATGTTTTGAGGCCAGAGGCCTGAAGCTGCGGCCGAAGTTCATTTATCACCACACTTGATTTGTTGATCGAAGCAAGCTCTGCCTTCCCAGCCACCTCCTTTATATAAGCTGCGGCTTCCTTCACATCTGCAGCAAAGGTCAACTTCACTTCAGGGAACTGACCCATTGTCTTCTCAAGCTGCCTTTGTAACGCCCCTTGATTATCCCGGCAGTGCTGACGTATCTCCCTAAGCCGAGCCTTGAGGGATTCTAAGTCAGGCTGAACCTCTTTGCCTACAAAGACCCCAGCAGCTCGACGCCTGCTTTGCTCAGCCGCTGGTTCAAGCACCGCTATATCAGGGATTTTAGCCATACCTTATGCCAAATTTAGTTCATTATTATGAACAATAATGCCCTAAATCATACCATATGCCTCATTTTTGTCAAGGGGGAAAATTAAATTTTTCACAAGTCTTTAAGTGACCTATTATTAAATAATTATCTTGACAAGAACGTAAATAGGCTGTACTATGTTGTTCATTATGGTGAACAAAATGGTGAGAAGATATCGAGCGCCTTCGGTAATAAAGGCCTTTCAGATATTAAGGTTGATCGCCGACAATAACCGTGGTTTGGGGATCAGCGAGTTGGCGAAAAGGCTGGGAATGAGCAAGGGGACTGTGCACGGGATAATGGCGGCTTTAAAGGAGGTGGGGGCGATCACTAGGGATCCCATTACTAAGAGGTATAATCTCGGCTATACCATTTTGGAGTTGGGCAACAGGGGGCTTTCTAGGATCCCCTTACGGGAAGTGGCCAGAAGACATATGGAGGGGCTCATGGAGGAGACTGGGGAGAGTGTTTTTTTAGGTATTCTCAACGACCATCACATCCTCATTTTAGATGTGGTGGAAAGCAATAAGGAATTAAAGATCACCTCTCCTAGTGGAACGAGAATCTCTTTGTCTGCAGGGGCTACCGGCAAGTTATTCCTCGCCTATATGGAGGAGGAAAGGGCCCTTAGCTATCTCACCACCAATGGTTTGGTCAGATATACGCAGAATACTGTTACCGAGTTAGATAGATACCTCGAGGAGATAAAGGAGGTCAGAAAGAGGGGATTTGCTATCGATCAGGAGGAATACCTGCAGGGGGTCAAGGCAGTAGCGGCTCTTATAAAGACCGAGCCTCCCCTTTTGGCTGCCATTTGGGTAGTGGGTTTTTCTTCCTCGCTTACCGATGAAAAAATGGAGATGGTGATAAAAAAGACCCTTCAGGCCGCCGGTACCATCTCGCGGGAACTAAGGCAGAGAGTAAAAATTTAATCTTTTTACTCCTTGACCATTTTCACCATATCGCCCGGCGATATATTCTCTCCCTGAATCAGCTGTGCTTCCGAGGCGTCAAATCCAAAGAAGCGTACGATCTTTATCTTTCCTTTCAGCTGCCCGGGTATTCTGCCTAGGGGAATATTGGTAATAGGGTGCCTTATCTCCTTGCCAGGATCAAAGACCTTCAACACATCACCAATTTTCAGGCCTGAAGATTTGCCCGCATTGAGGTATACCTTATCCGCCTGCACGGAGGCAACACTTGTAGACCACTCTAGCCCGGCCAACCCCCTGAGTATCCCTTCCTTAACCCCTCGCAGGGCAAAATTTATGGCCTTAAGAAGGGCCTTGTCACGGCTAAACTCCCCTATGGCGCGAGAGGTGAAGATAGGGTTTTCCCCCTTCACTGATCTGATGACGTTGCCGGTGTCAGCATCCAGCAACCTTGCCTCTATTTTCGCTACGGCTAGGGCCTCTTTACCTCTCCCCTTCTGCCCCCCCCCAATCAATACGTCATTTATTGATCCTGTTACCAATGCATGAACTCCCAATAGGGTTTTCATTTTCCAAAGGTAAAAAGGTTCTGTAAGCTCAGTAATATCTATTTCCCCCAGGCTCTTTTTTATCATATTAATGTCCACCAGCACCACAGCTTCACTTTCCTCCAGCTGTTTGGCCAACTCCTGAGCTACTATCGCGCCTAACCCTCTCCTGCCCTCTTTAGTCTGGTCCTGAAACTCCAACACCACTACTTTATATTTCAATCTGCCCAATAGATAAGGGGTAACGGTAGGTTGAGGGCGAACAACCTCCCCCTCTTCTGCCCCGTATGGTCTCTTGGAATAAGTAACTGCTCTTTTGCGCTCGTCGTAAGAAGAGGGTCGTTGCTCACTATAGACCCATCTCCCCTCTTTCCCTTTTTCATATAACCTTTCTTCCTCCTTTTTCTTCCCCCAGGGGAGACAAGAGGAGATAATAAACAAAATGGCTAAAATTATCCCTGTGCCCATCATACTTTTCGCCTTCACCGCCCCTCTCCTTTCTTCTCCATAGTGGCCTTAGAATACAGCTCATGTATCTCCGGCGTATATCCACCCCTTTCGGAGTAGATGAAAAGGGG
>QMLM01000005.1 GCA_003646745.1 Deltaproteobacteria bacterium
AAAAACTGAAAGGACATTGCCCAAGTTCCTTTTTGAGAAAGGGCCCCTTCGACCTTGACAGGGCAGAGGTGATATAATATGAGCCATCATGGAAAATATAAACCCCTTTGGAAAATGCCTTTTTAATTTGACATCTATAAGGTTTTGATATAGTTTAGGTATAAAAGTTGCATAAAAATTTCTTTCGTCTATGAAGTATCTTGTTTTAGTCGGAGATGGAATGGCGGACTCTCCCCTGGACGAACTGGGGGGAAGGACTCCTTTGATGGTAGCCCATACCCCGAATATGGACTCTTTGGCACAACAGGGAAAGGTAGGACTTGTCCGCACCATCCCCAAGGGGTATCCCAAGGGAAGTGAGATTGCCAACCTCTCTATTTTCGGATATGATCCCAAAAAGTATTACACAGGGCGAGGACCCCTTGAGGCAGCCAGCATCGGTGTCAAACTTGGTCCAAATGATGTGGCCTTTCGCTGTAACCTGGTAACCCTAGATGTCATAGGGGGATCTGTGATCATGGGTGATTACAGCGCTGGACATATCTGTACCGAAGAGGGAAGGCAGATAATTCGGGACCTGGACAGGGAGTTGGGCAACTCGGTATTTCGTCTCTATCCCGGTATAAGTTACCGCCACCTTTTGGTCTGGAAGGGCGCAGGAGAAACAGTGATAACCACTCCACCCCATGACATCGCTGCTCAGGAGATCGGGGACCATCTCCCTAGAGGTGAAGGGGCCCGTGAGCTTATTAAGTTCATAACCGACGCCCAGATCTTCCTAAATGCACATCCAATAAATTGCAGGAGGCGCCAGGAGGGCAAGCGCGAAGCCAACTCCATATGGCCATGGGGGCAGGGAAAGGCCCCTCAGATGCCGGCCTTCTCTCAGAAGTTCGGTCTGAAGGGGAGCGTCATCTCTGCTGTTGACCTGATCAAGGGGATCGGTATCTACGCTGGAATGGAGGTAGTGGAGGTGCCTGGGGCCACCGGATACCTAGATACCAACTATCAGGGAAAGGCCGAATATGGGCTTAGGGCCCTGGAAAAAGGGGATTTTCTCTACATCCATGTGGAGGCACCTGATGAGGCCTCCCACAACGGGGATCTGAAGGCGAAGATAGAAGCCATCGAGGCCTTTGACAAAAAGGTGGTGGGGACAATATTAAAAGGAGCACAGAGATGGAGGGATTACAAAATCATGGTCTTGACCGATCACCCCACCCCCATAACTCTACGGACCCACACCGATGACCCTGTTCCCTTCGTGATCTATTCTTCCAGAGGAAACACTGCCTCCGGTGCAAAAGGTTTCAACGAAGAGGAGGCGAGAAAAACGGGTATATTTGTCGAAGATGGCCATAAATTGATGGAGCATTTTTTGGGAGGGGGACCTTGAGGACCAAGTTCATCTTTATTACCGGAGGAGTTCTCTCATCGCTGGGAAAGGGCTTGGCAGCTGCCTCTATCGGGGCCCTAATGGAGAGCAGGGGACTTACCATCACACTGCTAAAATTCGACCCCTATATCAATGTAGATCCAGGCACTATGAACCCCTTCCAACACGGAGAGGTCTTTGTAACCGATGACGGAGCCGAGACCGACTTAGACCTGGGTCACTACGAACGCTATACTCACGCCCATCTAAGTCAAAAAAATAACTACACTACGGGCAGAATCTATCATTCGGTCATCACTAAAGAGAGGCGAGGGGACTATTTGGGGGGGACTGTCCAAGTAATCCCCCACATCACCGATGAGATCAAACGCACTATCTTGGAGTTGGCCGATGACGTAGATGTCGTCATCACCGAGGTGGGTGGAACTGTAGGGGACATAGAAAGCCTACCCTTCCTGGAGGCCATCCGACAGTTCAAAGGAGATGTAGGCAGGGAGAACGTCTGCTACATCCATTTAACCCTAGTCCCTTATATCAAGACGGCAGGCCAACTGAAGACCAAACCCACCCAGCACAGCGTAAAGGAGCTAAGGGAGATAGGCATCCAACCCGATATATTGCTGTGTCGTACCGATCGCTTCCTCCCTTCGGAAATCAAGGCCAAGATCGCCCTTTTTTGCAATGTGGATCAGGACGCCGTCATCACTGCCAAGGACGTGGATACCATCTATGAAGTACCCATCGTCTTTCACCGAGAAGGCTTGGATGAAAAGATCGTCGAGTTCCTCCACATGTGGACCAAGGCCCCTGACCTGAGCATGTGGGAGGAAATAGTCAAAAAGCTCAAAAACCCCAAAGATGAGGTATCTATTGCTGTGGTGGGCAAATACGTCAACCTGAGAGATTCATATAAGAGTTTGAACGAGGCCTTGGTTCACGGAGGGTTGGCCAATGAGTGTCGAGTGAACCTGGAGTATGTTGACTCAGAAGAGATAGAGCGCAATGGAATCGGTGATGGTATCTCCCGCGCCGATGGGATCCTCGTCCCAGGAGGATTCGGACAGAGAGGTGTTGAGGGAAAGATCGAGGCTATCCGCTACGCTCGAGAACACGAAATTCCCTTCTTCGGCATCTGCCTTGGGATGCAATTGGCGGTAGTGGAATATGCCAGAAACGTGGCTGGCCTGGAGCGGGCCCACAGTGCGGAATTCTATCCGGACACCCCTCACCCGGTCATCTACCTTATGAAGGAATGGATAAATTACCAAAGGGAGACCGTGGAGAGGAGGAATGAGGGATGTGATAAGGGTGGAACCATGAGGTTGGGAGCCTATCCTTGCCATCTCCTGAAGGGGAGCTTTGCTTATCAGGCCTATAAAAGGGACGTGATCTCCGAAAGACATCGACATCGCTACGAATTCAACAATCGCTACCGAGAAATCCTAACCCAAAAGGGAATGAGAATAAGCGGGCTCTCACCCGATGGTGAATTAGTTGAAATCATTGAGCTGCCCAATCACCCCTGGTTTCTCGGCTGTCAATTCCATCCCGAGTTCAAATCGAGGCTTTGGGATCCCCATCCCCTCTTCCGAGAATTTATTAGGGCATCCCTCACCGCTAAGAGGAGAAGATGGTGACCGAGGCAGTCCGTATCGGGAATATAATCATCGGAGGAGACAATCCTTTGGTCCTTATCGCTGGCCCTTGTGTAATCGAAGCAGAAGAATTTACCATCTCTGTCGCCAAAAGGCTAAAGGAGATCTCTTTAGCCCTCAATATTCCCCTCATCTTCAAGGCATCATATGACAAAGCAAACCGTACTTCCATCTCCTCTTTTAGGGGGCCGGGGTTGGTGGAGGGATTGAGGATCTTGAGGAGGGTCAAAGAGGAGGTAGGTCTGCCTATCCTCTCTGATGTCCACAAAATTAGTGAGGTCCCCCGGGCGGCAGAGGTCTTAGATGTACTACAGATCCCCGCCTTCCTCTGCCGTCAAACCGATTTATTGCTGGAGGCCGCCAGGACGGGGAAACCTGTCAATGTAAAAAAAGGGCAATTTCTCGCTCCCTGGGATATGGCCCATGTGGTCGAAAAGATCGCTTCCACTGGCAACGAACAAATCCTCCTCACTGAGAGAGGAACTACCTTCGGTTACAACAATTTGGTAAGCGATATGAGATCGTTACCCGTTATGCGAGCTCTACGGCGTCCTGTCATCTATGATGCCACCCATAGTGCTCAACTCCCCGGTGGAGAGGGAAAGACATCCGGGGGAAACAGGGAGTTCGTCCCCTATCTGGCCAGGGCAGCCGTGGGGGCGGGTGTTGACGGAGTCTTCTTAGAGGTACACCCTAAACCGGAGCAAGCCCTCAGCGATGGACCAAACTCGCTGGAATTAGAAGCCCTCCCCCCTTTGTTGAAACAGATTGTAGCTATAGATAGAATTGTCAAAGGGAAGGTAGAATGATCATCGAAAGGGCTAAACGGGTGCTGCGCATCGAGGCTGAAGCCGTTAAGAAACTAGAAGAGAGGATAAACGAAGACTTTGTACGGGCTGTAGAGATGATCCTTAAATGTGAGGGGAAGGTAGTAGTTACAGGTGTGGGGAAATCCGGAATCATCGGGAAAAAGATCGCCTCTACCCTGGCCAGTACAGGTACCCCTGCCTTTTTCCTCCATCCTACCGAAGGGGTCCATGGTGATTTAGGTATGCTGGACAAAAGGGACATCGTCTTGGCCATCTCCAACAGTGGCGAGACAGAGGAACTCTCCCAAATCCTCCCCCTCATCAAGAGGTATGGCAATAAATTGATCGTCCTCACCGGCAGAACCAACTCCACCCTAGCCAAGTCTGGGGATGTAGTATTGGATGTGAGCGTAAGTGAAGAAGCATGTCCCTTAGGGCTAGCCCCAACTGCTAGCACCACCGCAGCTCTTGCCATGGGGGATGCCTTGGCGGTCTCCCTTTTGGAGAAAAGGGGATTTAAAAAAGAGGACTTCGCCATCTTGCATCCAGGAGGCAGATTGGGCAAAAGGCTGCTGCTGAAGGTGAGCGACCTGATGCACGTGGGGGAGGAATTTCCCAAGGTCTACGAAAATACATTGATGAAGGAGGTCTTGGTGGAGATTACCTCTAAAAGGTTGGGGGTTACAGGGGTGATGGACCAACGAGAGGAGCTGGTAGGGGTAATCACCGATGGTGACCTGCGTAGGGCTTTGGAGAAGTACCCTGATCTGCTGGATAGGTCGGCCTCTGAGATTATGACCAGAAATCCCAAGTGGATAGAAGCCAGTGCCCTGGCCGCCCAGGCGGTCCAAAGAATGGAGGAACACTCCATCACCTCTCTGTTCGTCTTCAATAAAGCTGGTGAGAGAACCCCGGTGGGGATAATTCACCTCCATGATCTCCTCAAGGCAGGGGTGGTATAGATGCGGGCAGAGGTTCCTGAAGGGGTATGGAAGACGGCAGCTAAGGTAAAGCTTTTGGTCCTCGATGTCGATGGGGTGATGACCGATGGCAGGATCATCCTGGACCATGAGGGCAGAGAATTTAAGACCTTTGACATACGAGATGGACATGGAATAAAACTGTTGCTAAATGCGGGGATCGAAGTGGTAATGCTGTCAGGAAGGAGTTCACCAATCCTCCAAAAAAGGGCCGAGGAGTTAGGAATTCGAAGAGTCCACCAAGGAGTGCACGACAAGGTGGGAGTCTATCTGAAAATAGTTAAAGAGGTAGGAATAAAAGATGAGGAAGTATGTTTCGTAGGAGATGATTTGGTCGACATCCCTTTATTGAAGAAGGTAGGACTCCCCATCGTCGTCTCAGATGGTGCGGAGGAGGCAAAAAGGGTTGCTCTCTATGTAACCAAATCCTCAGGAGGGAGAGGAGCGGTGCGAGAGGTGTGTAATCTCCTTCTACAGGCCCAAGGCAAATGGGAAGACATACTCAGGAGGTACAGTTGAAACGATCCAAACTAACCATCCTCATCTTTATGGGGCTGATCATATCGACAATAGGAGGCTATCTCCTTATACATAGGCAAGGTAGCCAACAGAAACTCATACCCAAAATAGAGACTAAGGCAGACATCAGCTTGGAAGAGATCCACTACGTGGAGACCAAAGGGAAAAAAAAGGAATGGGAGTTGAAGGCAAAGGTCGCCCAGCATTTCATACATGAGGATCTCACCCTCTTAAAGGACCTGATGGTCACTTTTTACCCAGGGGAGGGCAGAATCGTCACCATGAAGGGGGAAAAGGGATCCATCAAAGGAAAAAAGGAAATTGAGGTGCGGGGAAATGTAGTAATCACCTCCAGCGATGGGTATCGCGTGGTCACTAATTCCCTCCATTATGATGAAACAAGGCGCCAGATCTATACCAGCGATCCAGTTCTTATTGAGAGAAAGGGGATGCGGGTGAAGGGAATTGGGTTACTTGTCGATCTAAAGAAAGGAAGACTCTATATTCAAAAAAAAGTGGATACGGTAATCGAAGGATGAAAAGGCTCAAATACATCATCATCTTAATCATCTTGTGGTTGTTCCCGCAGATGATCTTTGCTCAGGGTCCCGGTGAATTCCGGACAGCAGAAGGCCCTATCCATATAACCTCCCAGCGGTTAGAGGCCAACCACAAAGGACGTCTGATCACCTTTGTAGGTGATGTGGTGGCCAAACAAAAGGACTTCATACTCTACTCTGATCGCCTTATCCTCTACCTGGACAAGGAGGGGAAGGAAATCGAGAAGATATTGGCACGGGGAAATGTGCGCATTGTGCAGGGCAAAAGGCGGGCCACCTGTCAGGAGGCCACCTATTATCACCGAGAACGCAAATTGATCCTGCTGGGGGACCCAGTGGTAAGGGAGGGGGACAACTGGGTAAGAGGCTGGCGTATTACCTATTATATCGACGAAGAAAAGAGCGTGGCAGAGGGGAAGGGACAACAGAGGGTAACTGTCACCATTGTCCCTGGCCAGGGGGGAAAATGAGGTCTGGGCAAACACAAACCTTGGAGGCGATTGGACTCACCAAGGCCTATAACGGCAGGGTGGTAGTAGATCACGTAAGCTTAAAGATCCATGCTGGCGAGGTGGTGGGGCTTTTAGGACCTAATGGGGCGGGCAAAACCACCACCTTCTATATGATCATCGGCCTAGTCAGGCCTGATCATGGAAAGGTATTGCTCAACGGAGAGGATATTGGCCGATTGCCCATGTACCAGCGAGCAAGGAGGGGAATCACCTACCTACCGCAGGAACCATCGATATTTAGAAAATTGACTGTGGAGGAAAATATCCTAGCTATATTGGAGACGTTAGATCTTTCACGGGAGGAAAAGGTGAGGCGTTTGCAGGCCCTCCTAAACGAGCTAAACATCACCCCCTTGGCCAAAAACAAGGCATACTCACTCTCAGGAGGGGAGAGACGAAGGGTAGAAATCACCAGGGCCCTTGTTCTGTCACCCTCCTTTATCCTGCTCGATGAGCCCTTTGCCGGTATCGATCCCCTTGCGGTCATAGATATCCAAAATATCATCCAACAATTAAAGGCCAAGGGAATAGGGGTAGTCGTTACCGACCATAACGTCAGAGAGACCCTGTATGTATGTGATAGGGCCTATATATTGAATGAGGGAAAGATATTGGAGGCGGGTACCCCCGAGATGATTGCCACCAGCAAAAAGGCACGCAGGATCTACTTGGGGGAAAACTTCAGGTTGGAAAAGAGGGGCGCTGGAGAAAATAGGGACGAAAACCCCATTGACTAAAAGGTAGTTAAAAGATGGCCTTGGATATAAAACAGGAACTCAGACTGACCCAACAGCTGGTCATGACGCCCCAGCTTCAGCAGGCCATCAAGTTGTTACAGCTCTCCCGCTTAGAGCTTCAGGAGGTAATCGCCCAAGAAGTCAAGGAAAATCCGGTATTGGAGGAGGACAGCGGTTTAGAGGAAAGAGAACAAACAGGCCCCACCTCTGAGGTCCCTGATCAGATCCAAGATTTTGATTGGGAACAATATATGGAAAGCCACAGCATCAGCACCTATATCCCCTCTAAAGCTGATCTTGATGAGACCCCCTGGGAAAATTTCGTCACGCGTCAGACCACCCTTTCCGATTATCTGCTGTGGCAACTGAGGATGAGTCCTTTAACCCCCCAACAGGAGGAAATAGGGGTCTTCATAATCGGTAATATCGATGAAAACGGATATCTTCAGGTACCCACAGAGGAGGTCTGCCAGCAGCTTCATGTCCCGATGAGGACGGTGGAGGAGGTGCTAAATCTAATACAATCCTTCGACCCCCCTGGGGTGGGGGCCAGGGATTTGCGAGAATGCCTCCTCATCCAATTAAAGGGACTCGCCGAAAGAGATCCCTTGGCAGAAGAGATAGTGGAAAACCACCTATATTATTGTAAAACTAAAGACTACCGTGGGTTAGCCAAAAAATTAAAGGTCCCCCTCTCCCAAGTCTTGGAGGCCATCAAGACCATCTCCCATCTAGATCCTAAACCTGGACGTACTTTTAGCCCTGATGAGGCAAGGATTATCATACCCGATGTTTTCGTCTATAAGGTCGAAGGGGAGTATGTGGTCGTCTTAAATGACGATGGCCTTCCCAAACTAAGGATAAACCCCTATTATCGCCAGCTGCTGGAAACCGGTGGAGATGATGTGCCAAAAGACTACCTCAAAGAAAAGCTGAAATCGGCACTCTGGCTGATCAGAAGCATCCAACAAAGACAGGGGACCCTTTATAAGGTTACCAAGAGTATAGTAAAGTTTCAGAAGGATTTTCTTGATAAGGGCATAGATTACTTACGCCCCCTAGTTTTAAAAGAGGTAGCTGACGATATTCAAATGCATGAATCCACTGTAAGCCGTGTGACCACAAATAAGTATGTCCATACACCGCAGGGAATCTTTGAGTTGAAGTTCTTCTTCAGCGGTAAAGTAGGGGAATGGGGAGAAGAAGTGGCTGTCAAGCGGGTGCAAAACATAATCAAACAAATCATTGCTGAAGAAGATCCACGCAAGCCTTTCAGTGATGAGAAGATAGCCAAACTCCTCAAGGAAAAATACCATATAACCATTGCCCGTCGAACGGTAGCCAAATATCGCGAGATGATGAAGATCCTCTCTTCTAGTGAGAGAAAGAAGCTCTGGTGAAATCTCCAGCCTCAGTAGGTAATTTATTGACAACCCCTCTTTGTTCAGCTAAGATTTATAGCTTTAATAAAAATAACGAAAATCCAAACACTGGAGGAACAAAAGATGCAGATTAATATGACCTTTAGACACGTGGATCCCGTTGCTAACTTAAAGGAATATGTGGAGGAGAAGCTTCAAAAGGTAAAAAAATACCTACATGAGCCCATTGAGGCCCATGTTGTCCTCTCGACGGAGAAGTTTAGGCATACGGTGGAGGTAAATATCATGGCCGATAATGGCATTATGATAAATGGGGTAGAGAGCATGGAAGATATCCAGGCGGCCATCGATAATGTGATGGACAAAATAGAGCGCCAGATAAAAAAACAAAGGGAGAAATTAAAGCGCACAAAACCAAAGGGATATGAGTTCAAAATGCATATCCTCTCCCTAGACAGAGAAGAAGAGGAAAAGAGGCCCAAGCTCATTAGATCCAAAAACTACTCAGCCAAACCCATGTCAATAGATGAAGCCATTGAACAACTCAAGACCTTGAAGAATGATTTCATCATCTTTACCAATGCCAAGACCGAGGCCGTTAACGTAGTCTACCGCCGAAAAGACGGCAACTTCGGCCTCATTGAGCCGGAATAAAAATGAAAATAATAGACATATTGGACAAAAATTGTATTATTGAAGAACTTGCCTCCCAGGACAAAAAGGGGGCTTTAGAGGAATTAGTCTCTGTGCTGGTCGACAATGACAGACTAAAAGATAAGGAGAAGGCCTTACAGGTCCTCTTAGAACGAGAAAAATTGGGCAGTACCGGCATTGGAGATGGAATCGCCATCCCTCATGGGAAGTTAAAGGGAATAAAGGGCATCATTTGCTCTTTTGGCCGAAGCAAAAATGGAATTGACTTTCAGTCCCTTGATGGGAAACCAACTCATCTCTTCTTCCTGCTGCTTGCCCCCGAGGATTCGGCTGGAGAACACCTTAAGGCCTTGGCTAGGCTATCCCGCCTTTTAAAGGATACCCAATTCAGAGAAAGGTTAATGGAGGCCAAAACCAAGGAGGAAATCTACAGCATCATCGCTGAAGAGGACGAGAGTTATTAGTTATTGGTTGCGAGGGACAATATGGGCCAAGACAGTGCCCTCCGTACTAGTCTTCATGGGGTGCTAATAGATGTGCTGGGGGTAGGAGTCCTCATTTTGGGCAAAAGCGGGATAGGAAAAAGCGAGTGTGCCCTTGATCTAGTGATGCGTGGACATCGCCTTGTGGTGGACGATCTCATCCAGATAGAGAAGTGGCGAGATGGTTCCCTCTATGGTTTTAGTCATGATTTGGGACGACATCATATGGAAATAAGGGGCTTGGGTCTCGTTGACATAGAGAAGTTATTCGGCATCGCAGCAACTACAGACAGAAAACGCATTGAATTAATAATAGAATTGGTAGAACCTGAGGAATGTATAGACGACCGTGTGGGCTTAAAGGAGGAGACATATACCATCCTAGAGGTAAAAATACCTCGAAAGAGGATTCCGGTGCGACCGGGGAGAAACTTGACCGCCATTGTGGAGGTAGCTGCCAGGGATTACCTGTTAAAAAAAGGAGGGTATAACACAGCCAGGGAGTTCGAAAAAGAACTCCTCATGAACCTCAAGAAAAGAGAATAGAACAAGATGTGAGACCACTTCAAGTAACAATAATCAGCGGCCTCTCTGGATCAGGGAAGTCTACCGCAATGAAGGCCTTGGAGGATGCTGGATTTTATTGCATAGATAACATGCCGGCCACCCTTATACCTACATTTGTAGAATTGTGCAGACACTCCACCAGGGGTCTTTCAAAGGTAGCCATTGTGGTGGATATAAGGGGAAAGGAATTCCTAGAGGATTTCCAGAAGGTCATCCAAGATTTGAGACATGTAGGTCATCAGGTAAAGATCATCTTCCTTGAGTCGAAGGATGATGTACTCATCAGACGTTACAGTGAAACCAGGCGCAGACATCCATTGGAAAAAGAGAGGGGGATTCCCTTGCCTGAAGCGGTGAAGAAGGAACGGGGAGAGATCGCCTTTTTGAGAGAGATCGCCGATGAGGTCGTTGACACCTCATCCCTAAACGTCCATCAACTTCGAGACCTCATAATGGAGCGCCTCTTGGTCCCAGGGGTTCAGAGGATGAAGGTAACACTATTGTCCTTCGGCTATAGCTATGGAGTGCCTACAGAGGCCGATATAGTAATGGATGTGCGTTTCCTCCCCAATCCCTTCTTTGTAAAGGAATTAAGAGGACTCACCGGCGAGGACAAAAAAGTAAAGGACTATATTTTGAAAAAGGAAGAAGCAGATGATTTTGTCCACAAATTCACCAAGTTAATTGAGTATTTGATCCCCCTCTATGAAAAGGAGGGAAAGTCCTATTTGACCATCGCCATTGGTTGTACAGGAGGGAAACATCGCTCAGTAGTTATCACCGAGCGATTGGCTGAGGTCCTTGGACAAAGGGGGAAGGAAGTAACGGTTAGGCATCGTGATATGGAGAGGGGGTAAGATGAAAAAGATGATAGGGGTCATCATCGTTACCCACTCTGCCTTGGCAGATGAGTTTCTTATGGCCACCCAACAGATTGTCGGAGACGTGGAGGGTATAGAACCCATCTCCATCGACCCTTCCGAGCCTATAGAAGAGGTGAAAAAGAGGATCAAGAAGGCCATCAAAAAGGTAGATGCAGGAGAAGGGGTTTTAATCTTGACCGATATGTTTGGGGGCACCCCCTCCAATATAAGTCTTTCCTTCCTAGAGAAGGGAAAGGTAGAGGTAGTGACAGGGGTCAATCTTCCAATGTTGATAAAACTGTCCACCCTGCGGGAGGAAAAGGCGCTTGATGACTTGGCTTCTTTTATAAGATCTTACGGACAAAAAAACATCCATTTGGCAAGTGAGATCTTAGAGAGAAAAACCGAAGGAGAGAAGAAATAGAGGAAAGGGTTGAAGAACGAAGTTTCATTATAAAGAACAAACTAGGCCTCCATGCCCGCGCGGCCAATATGATGGTCCAGGTGGCCAGTAACTTTGAGTCTATCATCACGGTAGAAAAAGATGGGGTCGAGGCCAACGGAAAGAGTATCATGGGGCTATTATTGCTCGCTGCCGGGGAAGGGGCAAAGATCGTGGTTAGGGCGAGGGGAAAAGACGCTAAAGAAGCTATTGAAGAGTTGAGCAAGCTTATTGAGAGTAAATTCGGTGAAAAATAAAACTCAGAGCACCAACGAAGGAAAGATCCTTAAAGGGATAGGGGTATCCCCGGGGATAGTTATAGGGAAGGCCGTCATCCTAGAGCGCCAGCGCACCAGATTTGTCCCGCGCAGGATCACTGCTAGGGAGGTAGGTTCTGAGGTCAGGAGGTTCAGGGAGGCTATTATAAAATCAAAGAGGGAGCTGCAGGAGATAAAGGAACGGATCCTGGAGAAGGGCTTCAAACAACACTCTTATATCCTCGATGTCCACATCAAACTTATGGAAGACCGCATGCTTCGAGATGAAACCATTAAAATGATCAAAGAGCAGCTAGTAAACACCGAGTGGGCCCTTGAGGTCACCTTGGATAAGATCTCTGAAGCCTTCGACTCCATAGAGGATGACTACCTGCGGGAGAGAAAAGAGGACATCAAACATGTGGTTGATAGAATTCTGCGAAATCTCACCGGCAGAGAACTTCGCAAGATCGAGGACTTAGAGGAAGAGATGATCGTCGTGGCCCACGATTTGTCTCCTGCGGACACCATTCAGTTAAACCTCAAAAGGGTAATCGGTTTTGCTACCGACATGGGGGGCAAAACATCCCATACGGCCATCGTCGCCCGCTCCCTTGAGATCCCCGCGGTGGTGGGATTGGAGGATGTCACGGCCTATGTAGGTGGGGGAGAAACGATCATCATCGATGGAACTGAAGGGGTGGTGATTGTTGAACCCTCACAGGCGACCGTCAAGGCATTTCGACTAAGACAACAACATTACCGTTATCTGGAAAGGGAACTCCTCAAGTATTCCAGCCTTAAGGCGGAGACACAAGATGGTTATCACCTCGCTTTAGAGGCCAATATAGAGCTTGTAGACGAGATCCCCTCTGTGATTCAATATGGGGCCGAGGGAATAGGACTTTATCGGACCGAATACCTATATTTGAGCAGGAGAACCCTCCCCACTGAAGATGAACACTTTCAGGTATACAAAAAACTGGCAGAGGAGATCGCCCCTTACTCCGTCACCATTAGAACCCTTGATCTAGGGGGGGACAAGTTCGCCTCTCACATCGAACTGGCCGAGGAGATGAATCCGGCCATGGGGTTACGGGCCATCAGGTTCTGCATCAAAGAGAAAGAGATCTTCAAAACCCAGCTGCGGGGTATACTGCGGGCCAGCATCTACGGCAACCTCAAGATCTTATTACCTATGATCTCCGGGGTAGAAGAGCTACGACAGGTAAAGGCCATCCTCGAGGAGACTAAAGAAGAGCTAATGGCCAGAGGGGTCCCATTTGACCCAAATATCCCTTTAGGGGTCATGATAGAGATCCCCTCGGCTGCCGTCACCGCTGATATCCTCGCCCGCGAGGTCGATTTTCTCAGCATCGGCACAAATGACCTTATTCAATACTCTTTGGCCATCGATCGAGTAAACGAGCATGT
Source organism: Deltaproteobacteria bacterium (assembly GCA_003646745.1). Classification (GTDB taxonomy): domain Bacteria; phylum Desulfobacterota; class B13-G15; order B13-G15; family RBG-16-54-18; genus B11-G15. The sequence continues at coordinate 13,250 of QMLM01000005.1, forward strand.
ATCTTATCTCTACGAACCCCTACATCCAGCCATCTTGCGCAGCATAAAAGGGGTGGTGAATGTTGCCCATAAGGCAGGAATAGAGGTAGGGATATGTGGTGAGATGGCTGCCGATCCCCTTTATACCCTGATTTTTTTAGGCATGGAGCTTGATGAATTGAGCATGAACGCCATCGCTATTCCTCGGGTTAAAAAGGTGCTGAGGCGTGCTACCATTGCCGAGGGAGAAAGGCTGCTTAAGGAAATTCTGCAGTTCTCCACCGCTAAGGAGACAGAGCAATACATCCGCAAGGAGATGGCCAAATTATTCCCTGAGGATTTCATTCAATGTATAGAATAAAAGAAAAACTTTGAGGCCGTTGTCTCAAAAAAGGAGGAAATTTTATGTCTATGACCAACTTTTTGTTTACCTCCGAGTCAGTGACAGAGGGACATCCCGATAAGGTAGCTGATCAGATATCTGATGCCATCTTGGATGCCATCATAAGGGAGGACCCCCATGGAAGGGTCGCCTGTGAATGTTTGGTAACCACGGGGTTGGCCTTTATCGCTGGGGAGATCACCACGGAGTGCTATGTGGACATGCCCGGCATCGTCCGTGAAACCATTAAGGAGATCGGGTACAATGACTCTTCCATGGGTTTCGACTGGGAGACCTGTGCGGTGATCACCTCCATCGATCAGCAATCACCAGATATAGCGATGGGGGTAAATGGAGCAAAGGAACAGGGTGCTGGAGATCAAGGGCTCATGTTCGGGTATGCCTGCAATGAGACACCCGAATTTATGCCCATGCCCATTGTCTTCGCCCATAAGCTTACAAAAAGACTTGCCTACGTCCGCAAAACCCGTATTCTCGACTTCTTGCGGCCCGACGGCAAGTCCCAGGTAACTATCCAGTATATCGATGGCAAACCGGTTCGTGTGGACTCTATTGTTATCGCTGCCCAACATACCCCTGATGTTAAATATGAAGTACTTCAAGAGGGGATCATTGAGGAGGTGATTAAAAGGGTCATCCCTGAAGATCTGATGGATGAAAACACCAAATATTATATCAATACAACCGGGAGGTTTGTGGTCGGAGGACCCATGGCAGATTGTGGAATGACAGGTCGCAAGATCATTGTCGACACCTATGGTGGACAGGGGAGCCACGGCGGCGGGGCCTTCTCTGGGAAAGATCCTTCCAAGGTGGACCGCAGCGGTTCCTATATGGCCAGACATGTGGCCAAAAATGTGGTGGCAGCCGGCCTAGCGGATAGATGTGAGATCCAGATTGCCTATACCATCGGAAAGGCCAAACCTGTCTCCTTTATGCTAGATACCCAGGGAACAGGAAAGATCCCTACCGATGAGATCGCCAAAATCGTCCTCGAGATCTTTGACTTCAGACCAGCGCAGATGATTCAGTATTTAGATCTCTTGCGCCCCATTTACAAAAAGACGGCCTGCTACGGTCACTTTGGCCGGAATGATCCGGAATTTACCTGGGAAAAATTAGACAGGGCGGATGACCTGCGCAAGGCCGCGGGAATCTGAGAGGAGGCGGTTTTGAACTACCATATAAAAGATCTAGGGTTAGCTGAAAAGGGTAAATTGAGGATAGAGTGGGCCGCACACGAGATGCCGGTTTTGAAACTCATCAAGGAAAGATTTGCGCGAGAAAGACCCCTAGAAGGGATACGAATATCCGCCTGTCTGCACATTACCACAGAGACGGCCAACCTAGCCGAGGTCTTAAAGGCGGGAGGAGCCGAGGTAGTGTTGTGCGCCTCCAATCCCTTGAGCACCCAAGATGATGTAGCTGCCTCTCTTGTGAAGGATTATGGGATAGCGGTTTTTGCCATCAAGGGGGAGGACAGCACTACCTATTACGGTCATATCCAGCAGGCCATTGCTCACCGGCCTGACATAACCATGGACGATGGGGCAGATCTGATTTCATCCTTGCACCTTTTGGGGTGGGGGAGATGGGAAGAACTCGCTGGCCCCATCAAGGGGTGGGCCCAGGAACTTACGTCTGATCAAAGACGGGAGTTGGTAGATGGTATTCTGGGCAGCACTGAGGAAACCACCACAGGGGTCATCCGCCTGCGGAGTATGGAGCGAGAGGGGGTGTTGATGTTCCCGGTGATAGCAGTAAATGATGCCAATACTAAACACCTCTTCGATAATCGCTATGGCACGGGGCAAAGCACCATCGACGGGATCATTAGGGCCACCAATCGGTTGCTGGCCGGCTCCAAATTCGTGGTCTGCGGCTATGGGTGGTGCGGTCGAGGAGTGGCCATGCGGGCCAGAGGCATGGGGGCCAATGTTATCGTCACCGAGGTGGACCCCCTGCGGGCCCTGGAGGCAGTAATGGATGGTTACCGGGTACTTCCCATGGCTGAAGCCGCCAAAGTGGGGGACTTCTTCGTCACCCTTACAGGGGACATAAAGGTCATCAGGAAAGAGCACTTCCAGTTGATGAAGGACGGCGCCATCGTGGCCAACTCAGGACACTTCAACGTGGAGCTGGATCTTGAGGGGCTAGAAGATCTGGCTGTAAAAAAACGCAGGGTCAGGGAGTTTGTCCAAGAATACACCCTCCCCAATGGCAGAAGAATAAACCTTTTGGGGGAGGGACGATTGGTAAATTTGGCGGCCGCCGAGGGGCATCCCTCTAGTGTAATGGATATGAGTTTCGCTAACCAGGCCTTATCGTGCGAATACTTGGCCAAAAAAGCCAGAAAATTGGAGAAGAAGGTCTACCCCGTACCCCCCCACATCGATCAAGAAATTGCCCGCCTTAAGCTCAAGGCCATGGGGGTGGAAATCGATGCCCTCACCCAGGAACAGGAGGATTACCTCACCTCTTGGGAGATGGGGACATAGAGTAACACACCTATATGCGGGGTTGCTGTAACCAATGAACACCCTAAGGTCTGGCGAATATACAACGTATTCAACTTCCAATAGGTCACAGCCGCTACACCGCTATATACCTCAGAGACGGCTTTTCCTCCTTCGGCGAACTTATCATCATCGCTAATTTTTATAAGTCTTCAAAATTTACAATAAAAGGGGGTTATAATGGATGATAAACTTGACGAAGAGTTTTGGGAAAAAGTAGAAATCGTCGGATATTGTCCTTTAATGTCGCAAGGGGCAGATATGGTAGATTGTAAAAGAGAAAAGTGTACATGGTGGAGACAAGCTCGATCGGGTCGCCCGAAAGGAAAGGCAGCATGTGCATTCAACGAACTCGTCTCCCAATTGAGCACAACTAACAGTAGATTCCAAATTACAATTAAAGATCTTGTCTCACAGTTGGTTATACTTAATGGTAGGCTACAAACCTTAATAACAGAAGTTGCCAAAAGTGATGAATCAAGGATAAAGGAAAGGAAATCAGGTGAATAAGGGGGAGGGAGTTTTAAAACAATTTGCCGGTCAACCGTTTCAACGCCTCCAGATACCTCTCCCGCGTCTTACTGACGATCTCCGGCGGCAATGGAGGGGGAGGGAGATTTTTGTCCCAGGAGATGGAGAGTAGGTAATCTCGTAGAAATTGTTTATCGAAGCTGTGCTGTGGCCTTCCAGGACGGTACCCCTCGGCGGGCCAAAAGCGAGAGGAATCAGGGGTAAGGAGTTCATCGATGAGGATGAGCTCACCACTTCGCAGACCGAACTCAAACTTGGTATCGGCTATGATGATTCCCTTGGCTTCGGCCATTCGGCGGGCCCGCTCATATATTTGGAGACTGACCTCGCGCAACCTTTCAGCTAACCCTTCTCCTACCCTTTCCTTCACTTCCTCAAAGGTGATATTGATATCGTGGCTGCCCACCTCCTCTTTGGTGGAAGGGGTGAAGATGGCATGAGGCAGGAGGGCCGCCTCTACCAATCCCTCTGGGAGTCTTACCCCGCATATTTCCCCCCTTTGCTGATACTCCTTCCAACCAGAGCCCGCAAGGTACCCTCTTACCACACATTCAATGGGTATAGGATCAGCACGTTTAACCAACATACTGCGACCCTCCAACACATCCCTATATTTGCGGCACGGCGCAGGATAGTCATCCACACGGGTAGAGATAAGGTGATGGGGGATTAAATCCTCCATCTCTCGAAACCAGTAGGCGGAAATCTGGGTAAGTATCCTCCCTTTATCAGGTATAGGATCGGCCATAACCACATCGAAGGCAGAAACCCTGTCGGTGGCCACGATGAGAAGTTCGCCATCTACCTCATAGATATCCCTCACTTTCCCACGCTTGAGAAGGTTAAGGTCAGGGAAATGGGTTTCTATAATAACTTCCTTCACCATCACTCTACCTTTAGACTGCGCATGCGGTTGATGGCACCGGCCACCTCGAAAATCCTGGGCATGGCGAGGTTGCCCACCTTGTAGGGCAGGAGACAATCGAGTCCCCATTGCTCCACATCTCTCATTACCAGCTCCATTCCTTCCCTCAATGACCTTGATCTATGCAGGTATTTCTCGGAGTAGTAATGGATCATCAGTCCTATGGCCCTGGTCTGACTCATATCCACCAACTGCTCCAGATAGGAGAGGTCTATGCTAGTGGTGCCGTACAGGATGGTCCGTAGTCCCTTGGCATCTATCTTGACTTCCCTTTTTCCCCGGCTCGGGTCAAAGCTGGCGCTCAGGGGACGCCGGGAGGTGACCTCGCCAAAGGCATCCCCTCCCTCGTCTTTTCTACGGCTGGCGTGTTTGGTGGCGATTTCCTTGGCCTGTTGGGTGACGCAGAGGGGCTGATAGCTGTCCATCATGATGACGGTGTCGGCCACCTCAAAATAGTCACCGGACCCCCCCATGACCAAGATGGTGGAGACTCCCAAATCGGCATAGAGTTTGCGCACCTTGTCGACAAAAGGTGTTATGGGTTCCTTTTCTTTAACCACCAGCTCCTGCATCCGTTCATCACGCACCATGAAATTTGTGGCCGATGTGTCCTCATCAATCATGAGGACCTGCGCGCCCACCTCGAGGGCCTCCATGATGTTGGCCGCCTGAGATGTGCTGCCGCTGGCGTTATCGGTGGAGAACCTTACGGTGTCTTTGCCAAAGGGGAGATTGTTGATAAATGGGCTAATGTTCACCTTCTCTATACGGCGGCCATCCTCCGCCCTGATCTTCACCGCCGCCCTGTTGGTTACCACATATTCCCTCCCATCGCCAGGTATATGGTTGTAGACCCCCCGTTCTATAGCGGTCAGGAGGGTGGATTTCCCGTGAAATCCACCACCGGCAATAAGGGTCACCCCCTTGGGGATCCCCATACCTTTGATTCTGCCGCGATGGGGAAGCTCCATCTCCACCTCCAGTTCAAAGGGAGGCCTCAAGGGTATGGCCCCTGCTTCCAAAGGCCTGTCGTCTACCCCACTGCGCCTGGGCAACACCGACCCTTCCGCAACAAAGGACACCAAACCCTTCTCCTCTAAAAGATCACGCATAACCTCCTGATCCTCTGCCACATCGACATGCCTTCTAACTCCTGCTTGATCAATGCTTCGATAAAACAAAGATCCATTTACTACCTGGGGTATTTCCTCAAAAAAGATCCCCAACGCCTCCCGCCCCAAAATGGTTCGGCCGGCTGCAGGAAGTCCCACCACAAAACGGACCTCTAGGTCCGTGCCATCGATGAGGACCGCATTCCTCTCTAAGATCTCCTGCCCCCCCACATCGATGTCTATCAGACCGCTTTTGCCCATCCCCCGATGCCCTTTGCTCCAGCGGCGGATGGCCCGGTGGAATTGACGGGCCAAATAGTCACAGAAGGCGATTCGGCGCACTCTCTTGTCCCATAGATCATGGGGAAAACCCGTTCTCTCCATGGGAAGCCTCACCCTTACCCGAGAGGGGGCAGCGAAGGGGTCCCCCTGGACATGATCGATGACCAGCCGATAAGGACCAAAGTCGTAATCCCCTTTGATATCCTTGTAGGCCTTATATCCTCGTCCGTCAATGCGGTTGATTATCCGCCTTAGATCCTCTTTTGTCCCCATTTCTCATCTCGACCCTGGAGAGACTAGCAAAAAGGGGGAAGAAAATCAATGGCTCCTAATCTCAAAATAAACTCCTCCATACCTCCCGCAAATCTCTCACCCTTATAAGCTCCATCTCACCAAAGGCCTTCAATCCTTCAGCGGTGCTGCGAGGCAGAAGACACCTCTTAAATCCCAGGCGAGCGGCCTCCCGGACTCTTATCTCTCCATAACTCACCCCCCTTATCTCTCCGGCCAGCCCCACCTCACCGAAGATAACCATGTCGGAGGGAACGGCTTTATCCAAGTAGCTAGAAGCTACTGCAACTACCACCCCCAAATCAACAGCCGGTTCTTCTACCCTCAGCCCTCCAGCCACATTGACGAAGACATCCTGATGAGAGAGGTTTACCCCTGTTTTTCTCTCCATCACGGCCACCAGAAGTGAAAGTCTGTTGTAATCAACACCCATGGCCATCCTTTTGGGAACGGCAAATGCACTAGGGGCCACCAGGGCTTGAATTTCCACTAAGATGGGCCTTGTCCCCTCTATGCTCGCCATCACAACAGTCCCGGAGGTCTCCATAGGTCTCTCGGCCAAGAAGATCTCCGAAGGGTTTGCCACCTCCTGCAGCCCCCTTTCCTTCATTTCAAAGACTCCGATCTCATTGGTGGAACCGAAACGGTTCTTTACAGCCCGTAAAATTCGATAGGGACTATCTGCACTCCTCTCCATGTACAGGACGGTATCCACCATGTGTTCCAAGACCCTGGGACCGGCGATGGCCCCTTCTTTTGTCACATGCCCCACCAGGAAGGTCGCCACCCCTGCCCCCTTGGCCAGATAGGTTAATCTCCCCGAGGTCTCACGTACCTGGCTGATGCTGCCAGGGGCCGATCCCAACTGGGTGGTGTAAATGGACTGGATGGAATCAATCACCAAGACCTGAGGCTTGAGATCTTCGACATCATGGATGATCCGCTCTAAGGAGGTTTCAGCAACCACAAATAACCCCTCAGATATGGCCCCCAAACGCTTGGCCCTGAGCCTTGTCTGCCTCAAGGACTCCTCAGCGGAGACATATAGGCACCTTTTCC
>QMLM01000006.1 GCA_003646745.1 Deltaproteobacteria bacterium
ATGGCCCTCGGCACCTATGGGATGGCATTGAGTATAGCGCACTTATACCAGGTCGAATGGCTTGGCATGGGGATTATCGTTATCGGCCTCGTTCTTGCTGTGGTTATGGCAGGTCTGCTATCCGTGGCTGTTGGAGCAGTGGCCTTGAGGCTCAGGGGGGCCTACTTTGCCATCGCTACGATCGGGGTGAATGAGGGGTTCAGATACCTCATTGAGGGAGCGAAGATATGGGGTGGATCAGAGGGGATCATATTCTCCGGACAGCTAACCCAAGCCTTTGGCAGGGAGACGGCCAGCTTACTTTCCACCTTCTGGGCCGATATCCTCATCCTTGTCATAGCCGTTATCGCTGCCTTCATAACGATATATTATATGAGGGGCAAGATCGGCTATGCCTTGACCGCCCTGCGGGAAGATGAGGATGCTGCGAAGGTGATGGGGATCAATGTTACCAAATATAAAATTATTGCCTTTATCACCAGCGCATCGCTCGCTGGATTGATTGGGGCCTTGGCGTGGGCCCTAAAACTGACCTATGTGTTCCCACCAGAAGTCTTTGAAATACACTATACCATAGAGTGCATCATCATTGTCCTGCTGGGAGGGGCAGGTACACTTCTCGGCCCTGTTATCGGAGGGCTCATGTATGGGTTGTCCAAGTACTGGCTTACAGTTATAATACCGGGATTTCAACTCCTGATCTTTGCGCCAATCATCATTGTCATCATCGTGGCCTTTCCAGAGGGTGTGGTTGGTATGTTGAAGCGGAAGGTGAAAGGCACAAGGGTGGAGAAGTTTATCGTATAGAGGGGATTTATGGCGTCATTATTAAGGCTGGAGAATATAACAAAGAAGTTTGGCGGCCTTATAGCCGTAAATAATGTGAGCCTGGAGATCCAACAAGGGGAGGCAATTGCCATTGTAGGCCCTAACGGCAGTGGAAAGACCACCCTCTACAATGTCATCAGTGGGGTTTACTTCCCAGAGGAAGGGAAGGTCATCTTTGAGGGGAAGGATATCACCCATCTGCCGCCGTACAAAAGGGCGCCCTTGGGGATCGGGCGGACCTTTCAGATCCCCAGACCCTTTAGTTCGGCCAGCGTGAGGGAGAATGTGGCGGTCGGGGCCATGTTCGGCACCTTAAGCGGCAAAGTCAGCGTTGATGAGTCCTTACAGATCGCTGACCGCTATATTGATCTCGTGGGGCTGCAAGCCCATAAAGACAAAGAGGCCGGGGCATTGACCCCGGTGGAGAAGAAGTTGATGGAGATTGCCCGGGCCTTGGCGATGAAGCCTAAACTCCTCCTCATGGACGAGGCCTTAGCAGGGATGCACCCCAAGGATATTGATGAAATGGTCGCCCTTTTAAAAAAGATAAAAGAGGAGGAGGGTATCGCTATTGTCTCAATGGTGGAGCACATTATGCGGGCAGTGGTGGGGTTTGCTGAAAGGGTGGTAGTAATGCATCAAGGAGCAAAACTTTGTGATGAACCTACAGAACAGGCCTTACGTGATCCCAAGGTAGTGGAGGTATATTTAGGTCATCCGCCGGAGGGGAGCGATGCTTAAGGTCAATGAGCTTGAGTCTGGGTATGGGTCAATGCAGGTGCTATGGTGGCCGAGTCTTGAGGTCAAGGCGGGTTCTATAACCTCCCTGCTCGGCCCCAATGGAGTGGGAAAGACGACACTGCTCAGGACCATCTTCGGTTCCATAGAGCCCTGGGGCGGGAAGATTACCTATGAGGGAGAAGAAATTACCCATTTACCCACTCATAAGAAGGTGGATCTGGGGATTGTACTCGTTCCTGAGGGGAGGCATCTGTTCTCAGGCATGAGCGTGCACGAAAACCTAATTATGGGGGCATACTTAAAAAGGGCCTTGAGGTATATGGACGAGTCTTTAGAACTGGTGTATTCATTATTTCCTATCCTAAAGGAGAGAAGTAAGCAAAGGTCTGGTTCGCTTAGTGGTGGGGAACAGCAGATGTTGACGATAGCGAGGGCTTTGATGACGAGACCGAAATTGATAATGCTCGATGAACCAAGTCAAGGATTAGCGCCAAAACTAGTAGGCGAGGTCTTTGAGACAGTTCAAAAGCTGAAGTCCGATATAGGTTTGACTATACTACTTGTTGAGCAAAATGTGGAGGCCTCCCTTAATGCTTCTGACTATGTTTATGTAATGCATGAAGGGACAATAAAGGCCGAAGGAAGGGCGGAGGAGATAAAGAGGTCACAGGATATAAGGGAGGCATACCTGGGGATTTAAGGATTGCAATACTTGCTGGAAAGAGAGTTTAGTTTTGCCACGATGTGAGCCGCTAGGGCGTTGCTCTAAGCGGCTTTTTTTACCTTCGGAGTAAGCCTCATCATAAATAAAAATGATAAAGGAGGTGAGGAAAGGATTTTTTATTAAAGGGGGTGTAAGATCAACAAGATTTTGTAGAAAGGAGGGAGGGTTATGACAAAGAGATACATTACGTCTAAGACTTTTTTGGGGCTGGTTTCCTTAATCGTCTTGGGATTGGTCCTGGGATGTGCGGGAATGATGTACAAGCCTTCAGGTCCGGTAAGTTGCGCCACCAAGATAAAGTGGGATGTTACCAAAGAGGCTGATGTTACCTTTTTAAATTGTTATATCAGGCAGTTCAAAGGGTGGAAAAAACCGGTCTGGCACTTCGAGGTGGGGATCAAGAACAAGTCTGACAAACCCCAGAGATTCCGCGTGCAATTTATCCTGCCTGAAGAGGGGGTTGCCTCTGGTGGGTTACTCCCGCGCAAAGGGAAGCCACCTGTGTTGGCTCCAGGAAAGGAAGCGAAGGGAACCTATCCTGTAAATTGTGAGAGGGCTCCAAAGAAGGTCACAGTTGTGGTGAAGACAATATCTATTAAATAAAGATAACATATTAGAAAGGAGGCGAGATCATGAGACATAGTTCCATGAAGGTTTTTCTCATTATGATATGTGCTATATTCTTGGTGGGGCTTGTCTTCGGGGCAAGCCAAGCTCCTGCAAAGGAACAGCTTATCTCCGTCAGTACTGGCGGGACCGGTGGGGTCTATTATCCTTATGGCGGTGGCCTGGCCGAGATATGGACCAGGTATGTGCCGGGTGTGAAGGCAGTGGCAGAGGTCACAGGTGCATCTGTGGAAAACGTACGACTAGCCCACAGGGGTGAGACCCTGATCGGTGAGGTGATGAACGACGTAGCCTATCAGGCCTATTACGCAGAAGGGCGGTTTAAGGGGAAGCCCCAGAAGATCCTGGCCATGTTCCAGATGTACCCCCATCACTATCACGTGGTGGCCCTGAAGGGGTCTGGGATCAAGACCATTTATGACATCAAGGGGAAGCATGTCTCCGTGGGTGCACCTGGCAGCGGCACCGAGTTTAAGACCAATCTGGTCTTCAAGGCCCTGGGGATCTCTTATAAGGATTTCAAGGTCCACCGCCTCTCGTTTACAGAGAACGCCCACGCCCTCAAGGATAAGACCATTGATGTGGGGATATGGGATGTGGCTGCCCCTACCTCGTCTGTCATGGATCTGGCCACCACCAGGGATATCGTCCTCATCTCCTTCAGCGACGAGGACATTAAAAAAATCTGCGATGCCTACCCCTTCTACTCCCCTTTTGTGATGCCACCTGGTACCTATAAAGGGGTAGATTATCCGGTGAAGAATCCCTCAGTTTGGAACACCGTTCTCTGCAACGCCGATGTATCAGAGGATCTGGTGTATAAACTGGTGAAGGCGGTCTTTGAGCATAAGGATTATCTGGAAAAGATACACCCCTTTGCCAAGTATACCACTCCGGAAAACGCACTAGCCCACTCGGCCATTCCCCTGCATCCGGGTGCCATCAAGTATTACCGTGAACTGGGCCTTAAAATACCTGATCGTCTGATACCGAAGAAGTAATCAAGAAGGGGAAATGTGAGGAGGGCAGTCCTTTTAGCTGTTATGCTTGGAGCGACCGCCCCCCTCCTTATATGTACTCCTTGGCTGGTCATAGAGGATATAGGGGGGGGAGGAAGGGTAGCGGCCTTTCCACTTAAGTGGGGTGAGCGGTTTGAGATATGCTACATCCACTCTGTGGATCGCAAACCAGTGTGCGAAGTATTCAGCCTCCAGAGAGGGAAAGGGATTGTGCTTCACGAGACCTACTTTCGGATGTTTGGAGCAGGCATGGGACACTGGCAAGGACACGGTCATATTGTTGGTGAAGGGGGATGGATCAAGATAAAGGAGATAGATGAACCTGTAGGCAGATTTCTCCTAAGGGTAGGTTCTCGCGGGGTTGATCATACCCTCTCTGTGAGAGGGAAAAAGATCAACCTCACGGAGAAAGCTGAAGGAAAGCTTGTAGAGCTGAAGATGAAGACCCACCCCTGGATTTTGTCTTTGATCAGAAAGTGAGGCTGGAGAGATGGATGAGGAAGTTGTCAAGGTAGAACGCAATAGGCAACTGAGGGGGATTCTCTCTCTTATAGGTTCGGGGATTGCTATAGCCCTTTCTATTTTTCAACTCTACACTGCTGGTCTTGGTGCCCTTACGGCCATGTTCCAAAGGGGCATACACATCATGTTTGTATTGGCCATCGTCTACCTCTATTACCCCCCTTCCAAGAAGGCCTCAAGGGTGAGGTTTGATGGATACCTCATCCTTGATTTATTTCTCTTTGCCCTTTCTTTCGCAGTAGTCCTCTATATCCTGGCATTTTTCGATCAGATCATAGAGAGGCAGGGGGAATGGACTACCCTCGATATAGTGATGGGAGGTGTGGCCACCCTTTTGGTCATAGAGGCAACCAGGAGGGCAATTGGCCTGGTCATGTCTATTATATGTATCGTCTTTATCTTCTACGCCTATTTTGGACCATATATTCCTGGTCTTCTTTGTCATAAGGGGTACAGTATCCCTCGCATAGTGGGACAATTGTATTTGACAACTGAAGGGATCTTTGGTCTTCCCCTTGGTGTTGCTGCTACGTTCGTGTTTATCTTCGTCCTGTTCGGTTCTTTCCTCGAGGGAACAGGTGGTGGCAACTTCTTCACACAACTGGCCTATGCCCTTACAGGACGTATGGTAGGCGGACCTGCCAAGACAGCGGTCATCGCCAGCGGATTTATGGGATCGGTCTCGGGTAGCGCTGTGGCCAATGTGGTCACCACTGGTTCCTTTACCATCCCCATGATGAAAAATACTGGTTACAGGCCCCATGTCGCTGGTGCTATAGAAGCGGCGGCCTCCACCGGCGGCCAGCTCATGCCACCGATCATGGGTGCAGGGGCGTTCTTGATGGCGGAGTTTACCAACACGCCTTATTTGAAGATCGTCAAGATTGCGTTAATACCCGCCATTATGTATTACTTCGCTGTGTATTGCTTCGTTCACCTGGAAGCGAAAAAAACGGGTATCAAACGTCTTGATGCCAAGGACCTTCCGAAATTGTTCGCCGTCATAAAGAGGGGCTTTCACTTTCTAATTCCCATCGGAGTCCTTGTCTACTTTCTCGTCGCCAACTATAGTCCTATGATGGTCGGATTCATGGGGGTAATCTCTGTCCTGTTAGTGTGTATGATACGTAAAGAAACGAGAATAGGCATTTGGGATATTCTGAGACTCCTCGAAAGAGGGGCGAAGAATGCGGGGATGGTCTCTGTGGCCTGTGCGGCTGCTGGGATCATTGTGGGGGTGGTGGGGCTTACCGGGCTTGGGCTCAAGTTCTCAAGTGTGGTGCTTTCCCTGTCAGGTGGGATAAAGCTTATTGCCATCTTACTTGTCGGCCTTGCCTCGATGTTCCTGGGTATGGGGCTTCCGGTGACAGCCTCCTATATTGTCCTTGTAATCCTGGCAGGACCGGCCCTCATGGAGCTAGGGATGGCGATGCTCACGGCCCATATGATCGTCTTCTGGTATAGCCAAGACGCCAATGTCACCCCTCCTGTGGCCCTTGCCGCCTTTGCTGGAGCAGGGATAGCCGGGACAGAGGCCATGAAGACAGCCTTTGTGAGTTGGAGGGTCGCCATTGGCATGTACGTAATACCTATTCTCATGGCCTATTCACCTCTGCTCCTCGACGGCCCTATGCCCCAGGTGATCCGAGTTATATTGAGTGGGTGCTTGGCGCTTATAGCCTTTGCCTCCTTATTTGAAAGATATCTCCGCAGGGAAAACACGATCCCTGAGCAGATAATGATGGGAGCGGCTGTCTTGGGGTTTATGTGGCCGCATCTGTGGGCGAATATAATAGGACTTATCCTCCTGCTCACAGTATTCGTTCTGCAGATGAGGAAGGGTTAAGTCTATTACTTAAGGGGGCATGGCTACCGCCCCCATAAATTATTGTCTTTTCCCCAAGATACTATAAAATTGAGGAGTGAAGCCATGAAGATTTTAAGGAACGGAGGACATGTGGAATATCAAGTGCCGCCAGATAGGCCGTGGCTTAAGTTTTGGCCAGAAGGCGTGCCGCGACACCTGGACTACCCCGAGATGCCCCTCTTTGAACTCTTATCCAGGGCAGCCCAAAAGTGGCCAGAGAACATCGCCTTCAGTTGCCGGGAGCGCCAGCTGACTTACAAAGAACTCGATGAGCTAACTGGCAAGCTAGCCGCCGGGATCCGTAACCTGGGAATAGAAGCGGGGGACAGGGTGATGCTCTTCCTTACAAACAGCCTTGAGTTCATTATCGGATACTATGGAATACTGAAGGCTGGCGGCACGGTTACCACGGCCAACCCGCTCTATCGGCAGGTAGAGTTAAGGCATCAGCTTAACGACACCGAGGCCAAAGCCTTAATAACCAACAGGGACCTTTACCCCCTGGTCAAGGAGGTGCAAACGGAGACCCAATTGAGGGTTGTAATTTTGACTGACGCCGAGGAGAATGGGGCAATCTCCCTTGGCCAAATTCTGGAGAAGTACCCACCCACTCCACCCACATTCACGGTAAGGCCCAAGGATGACGTAGCAGTCATCGTCTACACCGGGGGGACAACTGGGCTCCCCAAGGGGGTATTGCTGACCCACTATAATCTAGTGGCCAACGCCATGCAGAACGCTGCCTGGTTTGGATGGAGCGATAAAGATGTCATCATGGGTTTGCTCCCCTTCTACCATAGCTGGGGAGGCTGCACCTGTATAAACTCACCGATCTACAGCGGCGCCAGGGTGATCATACTGCCCCGCTTTGATGCCGAGGAATTGCTGATGAGGGTGGAGAGAGAAAAGGCCACAGTCATCTATGGCGCTGCGACTATGTTCGCTGCTTTGGTAAATAGCCCGGTTATAACCAAATATGACCTATCGAGTCTGAGATATGTCAAGGCAGGGGCAATGCCAATTCCACCGGAGATCAGAGAAAGATGGGAGCGGCTAACCGGGGTCAAGATGGACTTAGGTTACGGCTTGAGTGAGGCCTCACCGGAGACCCATAACTCGCCACTTAAAAAAATAAAGTCCGGAACCATCGGAATCCCTGTTATGGATACCGATGCCCGCATCGTGGATGAGGAAACAGGCGAAACTGAGCTGCCACCGGGCCAGATGGGCGAGCTGGTGATTCAGGGACCGCAGGTGATGAAAGGATATCTAAACCGACCTGAAGATACCCGTGAGGCACTCCGCAACGGGTGGCTTTACACGGGTGATCTGGCCATGATGGATGAAGAGGGGTATTTTCGCATCCTCGACCGCAAAAAGGAGACCATAAAGTACAAAGGATACACCATCGCCCCGGCCGAGGTTGAGGCCGTCCTCTACGAACATCCCACGGTCAAGGAATGCGCTGTGGTCGGAAAGCCGGACCCTGTGGTTGGTGAGGTGCCCAAGGCCTACGTAGTGCTGAATGAGGGTTTCACCGTGGACAAGGAGGAACTCATCAACTTTTGCGCCGACCGTATTGCCCCTTACAAGCGCATTCGAGAGGTTGAATTCATCGAAGAGATACCCAAGACGCCTGTGGGGAAGGTGCTGCGAAGGGTGCTCCGGGACAGGGAGGGATGTTGAGCAGCCAGAAATCGAAGGTCTCTTCAAAGTTTTGCAAATTTTCTTTCGATCTTGGCCTTGTCTTGGAGACCATGGAGCGAGAGAGGGCTACCAACTCGGAGAAGTACTGGAAGGATTTAGAGAGGAGGGTCCATTGATTTTTTGGTTGTTTTTTTTATTTCTTTTATGTTAACGTTAACATAATGAAACCTCTGACCATCAAAGACGTAGCAAGATTAGCTCATGTCTCTCATACTACAGTTTCCAGGGTCTTAAATGAGAGACCTGGGGTAAAAGAAGCCACAAGGGAGAGGATCTTGAGGCTGGTTAGGGAACTGGACTATCAGCCCAACCTGTTGGCCCGCAGTTTGGTGGTGAAGAGGAGCAAGACCTTGGGGATGATCATCACCACTATCAGAAACCCCTTCTATCTTGAGCTGGCCCAAGGGATCGAGGACACTGCTAGATCTTTCGGTTATAACGTGATCTTGTGTTGCACCAACTATGATATTTCCCTGGAAGGGGAGCATATCAGGGAACTGAAGAGGAAGGGAGTGGATGGTATTATCCTTACCTCAGCCCACATAAAAGACAGACATGTCGCCACTTTGGTTCAGGAGGGGTTTCCCCTCATCTTGGTAAACAGAAAGGTCCTTGATCCTGACCTATCAGGGAAAGTGGATTATATTGGTGTTGATAATATAAAGGGTGGAGAAATGGCCCTGGAACACTTATTGAGAATGGGGCACAGGAGGATTGGAATCGTCAGGGGGAGTTTAGAGTCCTCCGTTACTATGGAGCGGATGGAAGGGGCACGCAGGGCCTTGCAGAGGTATGGTCTTTGCGTTGACGATGATCTTGTCTTCGGAGGCGATTACCTGAAGGGGACAGGCTATGAGGCGGCCAAGAGGTTTCTTTCCCTTCCCCATCCACCGACCGCTATCTTTTCCTTAAACGACTATATGGCGCTGGGTGTATATGACGCCCTCTTGGAGGAGGGGGTGAGGGTACCAGAGGATATGGCCCTTTTGGGGTTTAATGACATTGAGTTCGCCTCCTTGCATATGGTGGGTTTGAGCACCGTATCACAGAAAAAATATACCTTGGGTTCCATGGCTGTTCGTCGGTTGATGGAGAGAATCGAAGGTGATCAAGCAGGCCGAGAGTATATCTTGGAGCCCGAACTCATCATAAGGAGGTCATGTGGTTTTAAGGTAAGGGGATACAGAGAAAATAAATAGTAGCTAAGGAGGGAGAGATGAAGGTTACTAAAGAAGAATTGTTGACAAAGGCAAAAAAACCGGCGCAGGATGCCATGAGGCTTCACCCCTTTTATCAGGGGAAGGTGGAGGTAACCCCAAAGTGTGCCATCAGGGATTTCAATGACTTCGCCATCTGGTACACCCCGGGGGTAGCAGAACCGTGTAAGGACATCAACAAGAACCCCGAACAGGTTTTCCGACATACCAACAAGGCCAATATGGTGGCCGTGGTCTCCGATGGGACCAGGGTTTTAGGACTAGGTGATATCGGTCCTGAGGCCGCGCTTCCTGTAATGGAGGGCAAAGCCGTCTTGTTCAAGTACCTAGGGGGAGTGGATGCCTTCCCTATCTGTGTGGATACCAAAGATCCCGAGGAGCTGATAAAGACTGTTTTGCTTCTGCAGCCGAGCTTTGGTGGGGTCAATCTTGAGGACATCGCTCAACCCAAGTGTTTTTACATCTTGGATACTTTGCGCAAAGAGGCCCGAATACCGATTTGGCATGACGATCAGCAGGGTACGGCGGCTGTAACCCTCGCGGGTCTGATCAATGCCCTCAAGGTCGTTGGTAAGGCCATGGATCAAGCACGCATCGCCATGATCGGGGCCGGGGCGGCCAATATCGCTATCGCCAGGGTGCTCATCGCCGCAGGGGTTACGCCCGAGAACATCGTCATGGTAGATAGCAAGGGGACACTGCATCCTGGACGGACCGAACTTAAAGATAAATATAAGGAGAAGTGGCACTTCTGCCAGATCACCAATAAGGATGGGATAGTTGGGGGGATACCTGAGGCAATGAAAGGGGCTGATGTCTGCATCTCCCTTTCCAAGCCGGGGCCGGACACCATCAAAAAAGAGTGGATAGAGGGGATGGCTAAGGAGGCCATTGTCTTTGTCTGCGCCAATCCCATTCCGGAGATCTGGCCTTGGGAGGCCAAAGAGGCGGGGGCGAGGATTGTGGCCACCGGTCGTTCCGATTTCCCTAACCAGGTTAACAACTCTTTGGGCTTTCCAGGGATCTTTCGCGGGACCCTTGATGTGATGGCCACTACCATCACTGACGAGATGTGCATCGCTGCGGCCGAAGAACTGGCCCGCTGTGCTGAGGATATCAGAATGAGCGAGGAATACCTCATTCCCACAATGGATGAATGGGAGGTGTTCCCCAGGGAGGCGGTGGCCGTGGCGCTGAAGGCTATCGAGCAGGGTGTGGCTAGGGTTAAGCTCTCCCGCGAGGAGCTCTTTGAGAAGGCCACACGGATTATAAAGAGGGCCAGAGAGGAGACAAAGATTCTCATGAAGGAGGGGCTTATAGAAATGCCCCCGGAGACATAGACGAAATAGGAGGGCAGTAATGAGGGAGGTACCTGTAGGAGAGATAACCAAGGTGGTAAGAGATCTTTTCATCGATGCTAATATCAATCTGGGTGAAGATGTATTGGTGGCCTTCCATAAAGCCCTGGAGGCAGAAGAATCCCCCACAGGCAGAGAGATCCTTGATGAACTATTGGAAAATGCCAAAATTGCCAAAGAGGAAGGAATGGCTATCTGCCAGGACACAGGGCTGGCAGTGGTATTTATTGAGCTGGGTCAGGATGTGCACCTTGTGGGGGGAGATCTCACCGAGGCGATCAACGAAGGGGTAAGACAGGGCTATCAGGAGGGGTACTTGCGCAAATCCGCTTGCCATCCCTTCACCCGCAAGAACACCGGTGACAATACCCCGGCCATCGTCCACTTGGAGATAGTGCCGGGGGATAAGATAAAGGTGATCGCCGCCCCTAAGGGTGGAGGCAGCGAGAATATGAGTAGGGTGACGATGCTAACCCCGGCCGTTGGTATGGAGGGGGCGAAGGACTTTGTGCTCCAAAGGGTGCGAGAGTCGGGGGCAAACCCTTGCCCCCCCATCATCGTTGGTGTAGGGATTGGCGGGACCTTCGAGCAGGCAGCCCTCATCGCCAAAAAGGCCCTTTTACGACCCATCGGCAGCACAAACCCCGACCCTGAGCTTGCAGCCATGGAGGAGGATCTGCTGCGTCGGATAAACAACTTGGGGATTGGTCCAATGGGCTATGGGGGAAGGATCACTGCCCTGGCGGTGCATGTGAACATGATCCCCTGCCATATTGCCAGTCTGCCGGTGGCGGTCAACATTCAATGTCATGCCCAAAGGCATAAGGAGAAGATAATTTAGAGGGAGGAGTGAAGATGGCTGAGGCAAAGAGGATAAAAACTCCATTGACCGATGATGTGGTGGGAGAGTTGCACATAGGGGACAGACTCCTTATCACCGGGGTCATCTATACCGGGAGGGACGCCGCCCACAAACGGCTCATTGAGTTGATAGATGAGGGAGAAGAGCTTCCTTTCGATATAAAGGGGCAGATCATCTACTATGTGGGCCCTACACCAGCCAAACCAGGTAAACCCATAGGCTCGGCAGGGCCTACCACTAGTGGCAGGATGGACACCTATTCCCCCAAACTCATCGAACGGGGTCTCAAGGGCATGATCGGAAAAGGCATGCGGTCACAACAGGTAAAGGATGCCATGAGGAAATACAAGGCGATCTATCTCGGGGCCACAGGGGGTGCAGCGGCCCTGCTTGCCAAAAGCATCAAGAAGGCCGAGGTCATCGCTTATGAGGATTTGGGGCCAGAGGCCATCAGGCGACTGGAAGTGGAGGACTTTCCCGTGACGGTGATAAATGACATTTACGGCGGTGACCTATACGAGGAAGGTGCAGCCAAATATCGCCGGCAATAAGGGGAGGAGGGTGTTATGAGATACCGATGGTTTACCGGAGGATGGTCTTGGCTGTTGATGAGGATAACGGGAGGGCTTCTAATTCTTTATCTAGGGTTGCATATCTATGTACTGCATTTTTTGGGGAAGGGAGGAGAAGAGTTCGACAGGCTCATGGTAACCATGCAGCAGCCGATTTTCAAACTTCTGGAGGTCGGCTTGCTGGGGGTGGTGATATATCACTCCTTGAACGGGATCAGGATCCTGTTTATAGATTTTGGCCGAGGGGCTTTGTATCATAAGAAGTTATTCTGGTTCCTGATGGCCATCGGGGCAGCCACCTTTCTGGTGGGAGCCATACCTATTTTCCAACACCTGACGCCTTTGGGAGGTGAACGATGAGAGACTATGGCTTTGGCAGTGGTGGAGCCTTCCACTGGTTTTTACAACGGGTCTCGGGAGTGGTCCTCTTCATTCTCTTGTTGGTTCACTTTCTCACCACCCATTACTTCCCTGTGGGAGATATAACCTATCAAAAGGTCTTAGCTCGCCTTTCACAGCCAGGCTGGAAGCTGTTTTACATGGTTTTTATTGCCTTGGGACTTTATCACGGTATAAACGGTATATGGATAATCGCACAGGATTACGTCGCCCGGAGTTCTTGGCGATTCATCATATTGGGGCTTTTGATGGTGGCTGGATTGATCCTCTTTATGCTCGGCTCCATAACGGTTATCCCCTTTAAGGCATAGGGTGAGGAGGAAAAGGATGATAATACATCGCCATGACGTAGTGGTAGTAGGAGCGGGGCTAGCAGGGCTTTACGCTGCTTTGATGACTAGCGATAAGGTCGATACCGCTGTGGTGAGTAAGGTTTATCCCACTAGGTCCCATTCCGGGGCCGCCCAAGGAGGATGCGCCGCCTCTCTGGGCAATGAGGTGGAGGACCATTGGGAATGGCACTTTTACGATACGGTTCGAGGAAGCGATTTTTTGGGGGATCAGGACGCCCAGGAGATTTTGGTGAAGGAAGCCCCCTTGGTCATCTATGAATGCGAACATATGGGGGTACCTTTTTCACGTACCCCAGAAGGCAAGATCGCCCAGCGTCCTTTTGGAGGACACTTCGGCAACTTTGGCAAAACCCCTATGCGTCGCTCCTGTTACGCTGCCGACAGAACCGGGCACGCCCAGCTTCACACCCTCTTTGAGCAATGCCTTAAGAGGGGGGTGCGGTTATATAATGAGTTCTTCCTGCTGCATTTGATCGTAAGGGATGATCGCTGCTACGGAGGTGTAGCCTGGGATCTGCGCCATGGAGGCCTGCACTGCTTTCATGCCAAGGCGGTGATGTTGGCCACTGGTGGGTACGCCCGGGCCTGGAAGATCACCACCAACAGCATGTCCAATACCGGCGATGGCCTGAGTTTGGTCTTGCGGGCAGGTCTTCCTTTGGAGGATATGGAGTTCGTTCAGTTCCACCCCACTGGCCTCTACCGTTCGGGTATCTTGGTCTCTGAGGCCGCCAGGGGTGAGGGGGGATACCTCATAAATGGGAAGGGAGAACGTTTCATGGAGAGATATGCCCCCGAGAAGATGGAGCTTGCCCCCAGGGATGTAATCTCCAGGTCAGAGCAGACGGAGATCGACGAGGGCAGAGGGATCAACGGGGAGGCCTATGTCCATTTGGACCTGCGGCATCTGGGCAGGGAGGCCATCATGGAGAAGTTGCCTCAAATTCATGAGCTGGCTTGGAAATTCGCTGGAGTGGACTGTATTGAGGAGCCGATCCCCATCCAACCATCGGCCCACTACGCAATGGGTGGTATTCCCACCGACGTACATGGGCAGGTCCTTAAGGACGAGAAGAAGACTCCGGTAGTTGGCTTATATGCCGCAGGGGAGTGTGCTTGTGTCTCCAACCACGGAGCCAATAGACTGGGGACTAACTCCACATTGGACTGCTGCGTATACGGGAGGAGGTCAGGGATCGCCATGGCCAAGTTCGTTGCGGAGGAGGGTGAGCTCCTTCCTGATCTTCCCGAGGGGGCTGCTGAGCCAGCCCGGGAACTGGTAACGAGGATCTTTAAGAGTAAGGGAAAAGAGAGGATGGTGGAGATAAGGGAGCAGTTGCGGGAGACCATGACGGAGAACATGGGAGTTTTCCGGACAGAAGACTCTATGTCCAAGGCACTGCGGGTGGTAAAGGAGTTGCAAGAGAGGTATAAGGAGCTCTCTATCCAGGATAAATCTCAGCAGTTTAACACCGAGTTTATGGAAGCTGTGGAATTGGGCTACCTTTTGGATTTTGTGGAGCCCATCATCGTGGGGGGGTTGGCCAGGAAGGAGAGCAGGGGGGCTCATTTTCGCAAGGACTTCCCGCAAAGGGATGATAAAAACTGGTTGAAGCACACCCTTGCGTGGAAGACCGAGGAGGGGATAAGGTTGGGGTATAAACCGGTGGTCATCACAAGATTTCCGCCAGAGGAAAGAAAATATTGAGGGAGGGGATTATGCCAACGAGGAGATTCAAAATATTCCGCTACAACCCACACACAGATGAGAGGCCTCGTTATCAGGAATATGAGGTGCAGGTACCAACAGGCTCTACGGTATTAGATGCCCTCAATGAGATCAAGTGGACTCAGGATGGGACCCTCACATATCGGCGCTCGTGCCGGCACGGGATCTGTGGCTCCTGTGCCATGACCATAAATGGGGCGAACATGCTTGCCTGTGAAGCCCAAGTTCATACCTTAAAGAGGGATCCAATAGTGGTGGAGCCGTTAAGGTCCTTTCCCGTTATCAAAGACTTGGTGGTTGATATGGACGGCTTCTTTGATAAGCTCCTTTTGGTAAAGCCTTATCTCATCGTAAAGACCCCTCCCCCTACGGATAAGGAGCGCTATCAAAGCCCTGAGGATAGGAAGTTATTGGATGGGGCATATGAGTGTATCCTTTGCGGCGCATGTACTTCCTCCTGCCCATCTTTCTGGGCGGATAAAGAGTTTCTAGGTCCTGCTGCCCTCCTGAAGGCCTATCGCTTCATCTTCGACACGAGGGACGAAGGGGTACAGGAGCGCCTCGATGTCTTGGACAACAAACATGGCCTGTGGCGCTGTCATACTATATTTAACTGTGTGGAGGCCTGCCCCAAAGGATTGAACCCGACCTGGGCCATTGGGGAATTGAAGAAGAAGGTGATCAGCGAGAAGTTCTAATGTTTGATTTTTTAAAATGTTTTCAATGGGCATTTAACTAGATGCCCTTTTCTTTTAACAATTGTCCATCAAACAGACATAATTTATATTGCATATAGATCAAATTTACTGTAAAATAAGTTATCAATTTTTCAAATCCCCAAGGCCTTTCTTTTTCATACGAGGGTTAAGAAAGGGGAAAATATGCAAAGGCTATTAATTGTCTCTAACAGGTTGCCGGTAAGCGTTGAGAGGAGGAAGACCAAGTTGCATTTTCAGCCAAGTGTGGGTGGTCTTGCTATTGGCCTTGGTTCCTTCTACAAATCGTATAATAGTTTGTGGGTTGGATGGCCGGGAATCGCCTTAAACAAAAAAGACAGCCAAGAGAGGGAGCCGCTGGAAGCAAAACTCCTCTCTGAATTCAATTGCTATCCGGTTTTTCTCTCGCATAATGATGTAGAGAATTACTACCATGGCTTTTGCAACAGGACACTATGGCCCCTTTTTCACTATTTTACTCAGTATGTAGTCTACGACGAGGCCTTATATGAGACATATAAACGGGTGAACAGAACTTTTTGCGAAGCAGTTACTGAGGTCGCCAAAGAGGAGGACATTATTTGGATCCACGATTATCACCTCATGCTCCTTCCAAAACTTATAAGGGAAAAGATGCCCGATGCCACCATAGGCTTCTTCCTTCATATCCCCTTTCCCTCCTTTGAAGCCTTCCGCTTGCTTCCATGGCGAAAAGAGATCTTAGAGGGAGTATTGGGTGCCGACCTGATAGGCTTCCATACCTACGACTATGCCCGGCATTTTCTGAGCAATGTGCGCAATCTATTAGGATATGAACACACCCTAGGTCAGATTAGTGGCGAAGACCGTGTAATAAGGGTAGATGTCTTCCCCATGGGGATAGATTATGAGGGATACGCAAATGCGACCGAAAGGCGGGAGGTGCAAAAAAATGTTAATAAAATGCGCAAAAAACTTGGCGACACAAGGGTAATCTTATCCATTGATCGTCTGGACTATACAAAGGGTATCCCCCAGCGTTTGGAGGCCTTCGATGCCTTTTTAGGGAAAAATCCCCAATATAAAGAGGGAGTAACCCTTATTCTTGTTGCGGTACCTTCTCGTACGCAAGTGGAGCATTATAGATTGCTAAAGAAGCAGGTGGATGAGCTAATTGGCAAAATTAACGGGGAGCATGGGACGATTGGTTGGATCCCTATTTGGTATCTTTATCGCTTTTTACGATTCCCCACCCTGAATGCCCTGTATAGTATTGCCGATATTGCCTTTGTTACACCTTTAAGAGATGGGATGAATCTTATTGCTAAAGAATATTTGGCGAGCAAGACAGATGGGAGGGGGGTTTTGATATTGAGTGAGATGGCTGGAGCATCAAAAGAGCTTGGGGAAGCGCTCATTGTGAATCCCAACAACAAGGAAGAGCTGGTAGAGGCCTTGGAGGAGGCGTTGGTGATGCCAGAGGATGAGCAGATAGAGGCAAACAGGATGATGCAAAAACGCCTACAACGCTACAATGTGAGGCGATGGGCAGAAGACTTTGTGGACAGATTGCTCTATACGAAAAGACTTCAGAGGGAGATGGGTGCGCGAATGTTGACTTCTAAGATGAGGCAGAAGTTAGTAAGCGATTATCGCAAAAGTAAGCGGCGACTCCTGCTCTTAGATTATGACGGAACTCTCATCCCGTTTTTTGTTAGACCTGAGGTGGCAAGACCGTCTGAGACCCTCATAAAATTGCTGGAGCAGCTCTGTGATGATCCCCAAAATGAAGTGGTGTTAATTAGTGGGAGAGATAGAGGTACTTTAGAGAGATGGTTTGGCAATATAGATCTTAGATTGGTGGCTGAACACGGTGCATGGATAAGGGAGGAAGAGTGGGAGTTGATAGAGCCTCTCGCCAATGATTGGAAAGAGGAGATAAGGCCAATTCTTGAGCTATATATGGATAGAACCCCAGGCTCTTTTATAGAGGAAAAAGAATTTTCCCTTGTATGGCATTATAGGAGGGCAGAATCCGAATTGGCCTCGGTAAGGGCAAGGGAGTTGAAGGAGGAACTTTTTCATCTCACTGCCAATCTTAACCTGGGTGTATTGGAAGGGAGTAAGGTATTAGAGATCAAAAACATCGGGATAAATAAAGGCCGAGCGGCATTGAGGTGGATTTCCAAAGAGCAGTGGGATTTCATTTTGGCTATAGGTGATGATCTAACTGATGAAGATGTCTTTGCGGTAATGCCGGAGTCGGCATATTCTATAAAGGTTGGTTTAAGTCCTTCAAAGGCCAGGTTTAATATCGTGTCCCAGTATGAGGTAAGAGATTTGTTAAGAGAACTAGTTGAAACAAAAGATAGAGAGGTTAAGGATTCATAAAATTTTTATGGTAGATAGGTCTAAAAATAAGGAGATATCCCCTTTTGTGGTGAAAGATTGTGCCGTTGTTGCCATTGCCACAGGCATTCATGTGCAGAATTTAAGGGAGTTGAGAGATAAACTGGCCGCTGTTCCTGCTGACAGTATCTACTATCATTTTTGGGGCAGCCTCTTGCTTCCGAGATTTGAGGAACCTGAATTCAATAATGATTTTGCAGCGTGGGCGTATCACGGACTTCGTGATCCCATCCTTGCAGAAAGACTTGCCATGATCGATCCTACCGATTTTACCGACATGGAGGAATTACGCCAGGAATTATTAGAAGTTGTTGAGGAGAGATTGTATGAGAGTGAATATGTGCCATGGTCAAAGCTTGACCAGCAATTCCACTTTATGCGATCTCAAATCGTTGTATTTGATACCCATAAGCGTATCACAGATCCAAAGATGCTCTCCGTACTGGTGCCATCCTTGTCAACAGGGAGTATTTTTTACCACTTCATCGATGCCCGGAGACGTTCCCCTGAAGGGGTGGACGACCTTAGTGCCTGGCTTTCTCAATTCGGTGACAGATATGCGGAGCTGATCAAATCAATTGCGACCATTGACCCCTACTTCACCACCTTAGCGGAACTGCGCCAAATGCTTTCCCAGCTTTTTAAAACGCACTTAGAAGAAAAAGGGAGATGAAGATACTTGCACTCTATGCCGATGTAGCTGGCAGAGATGTCATTGAACACCTTCGCCAACTCGCTTCCTTGTTGAAAGGGATGAGGGTCATCCACGTTAATTCAACTCGAGTAGGGGGAGGGGTGGCAGAGATTTTGGAGAAGCTCGTTCCCCTCATGCAGGAGTTAGAAATTGATACCAAATGGGAGCTCATAAGGGGTGATGAGGAGTTCTTAGAATGTACAAAAGGCTTACATAATGCCCTTCAGGGAAACCCAAAAGATATTCCCAAATCTCTGTTAAACGTATATGAAAAGACCAATGCGCAAAATGCCGAGCAGCTTCGGCATGAGCTTGAGGAGGCCGATATCGCATTTATCCATGATCCTCAGCCAGCCCCATTGTTGAAATTTTGCCCAAACCGAAAGGGAAAGTGGATTTGGCGATGTCATATCGATATCAGCCGGCCTTACCATCCTGTATGGAGATATTTTAGGAATTTCGTATTGGGTTATGACGCAAGCATCTTTTCCTTGGCTGATTTTGCTCAGCCATTACCCCATCCTCTATATGTCATTCCACCCAGTATCGACCCCCTAAGCGAGAAGAATGTAAGCCTTGATGGAGGAGAAATTGAATCTGTCTATGAAGAGTTCGGCATAAATCTTGAGTTGCCTATTATCCTTCAGGTATCTCGTTTCGATCGTTTTAAGGATCCCTTAGGGGTAATTAGGGCCCACAAGCTGGCAAAAAAATTCATATCTTCATTGCAGCTTGTGCTCGCAGGCGGAGGGGCGACAGATGATCCAGAGGGGGAGGTTGTGCTAAAAGAAGTCCAAGAGGCGGCAGCGGATGATCCTGATATCCACGTCCTCTTTTTACCACCTGAGGCCGATCGCACAATAAATGCCTTACAGCGAGGGGCAGATATCGTCCTGCAAAAATCTATAAAGGAAGGTTTTGGCCTTACAGTGACAGAGGCAATGTGGAAGGGCAAACCCGTCATCGGCGGAGACGTCGGGGGGATCCGGTTGCAAGTCATCAATCACCACACCGGCGTTCGTGTGAGCACCCCGGAAGGTGCTGCTTTGCGTATCCGCTATCTGCTCAGCCATCAGGACAAATTGCAGGCGATGGGGCAGAAGGCGAGGGAGTTTGTCAGGGAGAACTTTCTCATCACCCGACTTTTAAGAGATCATCTTGCCCTGATGGTCGCCCTCATCTACGACGTTGAGGATAGGATAGAGTTAGATTGAGGCTATCTTTATTGATCTTTCACGACCTCACCTCTATCTTGCCAGGGTGCTCTCGGATAACCTCGCCGATCAAGGCCGCCTCCACCCCCCTTTCCCTCAACTTTTCCAAGAGCGCTTCGGTCTTTTCGCCTGGCACTGAAATGAGAAGTCCTCCTGAGGTTTGGGGATCAAATAGGATATCTACGATGTGAGAAGGTATCTCGGAGGAGATGTCCACCATCCCTATTCTGAACTCCTTGTTCCGATAAGTACCTCCCGGCACAAGACCCATCTTTGCGAACCCTTCTGCCTCGGGGAAGTAAGGAACCCGCGAGCTGTAGATCACCATGC